>WJKA01000511.1 GCA_014729375.1 Chitinivibrionales bacterium | reverse complement strand
GGGGCAGCATGACCATATTGTATTTGCTCAGAAGCCCCAGTCCGAAAATAATTCCCAGTGCATACCAGTCGCGTCGGTTGCCTTTATCCACGATTTCCCAGAAAAAAAACAGGGCAAGAAGCCAGAATAATGCGAGGAATGCGTCGGGCACCATCATGAACGAGCCGACGGCAAACAGGGGTATCGCTGCAACGAAGATTGAAACCCGCAGTGCTGTACCCGGCAATGAAAACATGCGAAGCGACAGGAGATAAAGAAAAATCGTGAACAGCAGTGACGACACAATGGCACCGGAACGAAATCCGAACTGATTGTTTCCGAAGATTTCGCAGGTACACCGGCCGATCCATGCGGTAAGGGGGGGGTGGTCGAAATAGCTCAGGGCCAGGTGCTGCCCCCATTCCCAGTAATACGCTTCATCGTCACCAAGCCCCAGGTATGCTCCATAGAAAATCCTGACTGCAGTAATGCAGAAAAGAAAAACAAGAAATCTGGTATGATTGCTGGAAAACACCAAAATGCATGAACTCCTAAATCTGCAGGATCCATTCGGCAACTGAAAAGTATATCAGTAATCCGGTAGCATCGGCAATGGTGGTGATAAGAGGACTGCTTGCCACCGCTGGGTCGAGCTTGAGTTTGTTAAGTAAAAATGGAAGCAGCACACCGACAACATTGGCCAGAATTACGATACAGATCATCGTGATAGAGACGACAATACCGATTTTGACTCCCTGGAGCCCGATACCGCCGCGCAGCAAGCCGATAAACCAGACAATAATACCCAGCGTGGCCCCGAGAAGAAGGCCGACCATTAGTTCTTTGAAAAGCGAACCGAGCCATTCCGATGATTCGACATCATTGGTAACCAGCGCGCGGATAATCAGCGTGGCAGACTGCGAGCCCGAATTTCCGCCGCTTGCCAGAAGGATCGGGATAAAGAACACCAGCGTAATTGCACCGGCAAGGGAATCTTCGAACGCAGCAATCACTCCCGCCGAGATAAGGTTCATGAAAACAAGCGCTACCAGCCAGCCGACCCTTTTTGTATAGAGATCGAACGGGCCTGCACGATGATAGCTCATATTGAGCGGCGCCACGGCAGCGGATTTCTGTATGTCTTCAGTTACCTCTTCTTCGGCAACATCCATGATGTCGTCAACGGTAACGATCCCTATCAGGACCCCCTCGGAGTCAACAACCGGAGCGGCGACAATATCGTATCGCTGGAGTGTCAAAACCGCTTTCTCCCGGTCGTCAAACGCAGAAAGGCTGATAAACGAATGGTCCATAATATCCCTGATCTTATCGTCGGGGTCCGCAAGTATCAGCCGGCGCAAACGTATGTCATCAAGGAGCTTGCCCTCGTTGTCGGTAATGTAAAGCCGATTGATATTTGCGTTGTCTTTTCCTACCGCGCGGATATGCTGCAATGCGCGTTCCACGGTCCACTCGGTCTTGATTTCCGCATAATCGGGCGTCATCAACCGTCCGACACTTTCTTCAGGATATCCCAGCAGAAACCGGGCTTCTTTCAGGTCTTCGTAGCTTAAAAGGTTCATCAGCTTGAGGGTGATCGTTGCCGGAAGCTCTTCAAGAATGGCGGTCCGGTCGTCGGGGTCGAGATTTGTCAGGATCTGCCGCGTTTCCGAATCTGTCAACTCTCTCAGCAGCGAATCCTGGTCCTCGGGCTCCATATACGAAAAAACCTCGGCTGAAACGGCGCGGGGGAGGCAGCGGAAGATAAGAACTTTATCTTTTTTGTCAACATCGGCGAGAAGGTCGGTTATTTCGGGAACTTCCCAGCTAATTATACGCTGGCGGATATCATTCCAGTTACGCTGCTCAATCAGCGTTTCGATTTCCTGTTTAATCCGTTCCATCTTTTTAATTTGTCAGCGCGACCATTATTTTCCGGCTCTGGCCCCGCCTGAGCGCTATTCTGGCAGAGCCGCAATTAATTATTACCATACCTCTTCCGTTATTGATCACCTGGCCTTCAGCGCCGGGTACCAGGCCCAGATCATTGAGCCGCCGGGAAAACCCGTGGCCGCCGAACCTGCCGGACCGGGTTGCAATCCGTGTTATGCAAAATGTACCGCCGGCCTGAACCTCGGATAAAGGAATTTCCTGCGAAGGCTCGCCGAAACATTGGGAACAGAGACCGTTAATCTGCATTTTATGCGAAAACGCATGAAAGTTGTGCTCCCGCGCAACGTCACCCTGCTCTTCTTCAAGCCCTGATGAGTAAAATTCGATTATCCTGCCGCATTTCAGGCAATACAGATGGTCATGGTGCTCGCCAATGTGAAAATGTTCGTATCGCTGCACTCCGTCGGCGAACACCCGCTTTGTGGCAAAACCGAATTTTTCCAGCAACTCGAATGCCTTGTTGATCTCGGCTTTTGAAATCCCGAGATTATTTTCCCGGGCAAAATGCTCGACATCTTCTGTCGATACATGATGATCTTCAGAGAAAAAGAACTCGATAGCAGTCAGTACCGAATCGCTTACCGCTATTGAATGTCGGGCGAGAATCCGGGCAAATTCGGAAAAAATTTTGTGATGGGTCTGCTTTTTCATGGTACCTGGTATCCTGTTTCCAGCACAATTGCAATCAATAATTATAATTCAAACAGCGCAGCTAATGCAATGCAGCGCATACGGGCGGATGCGGTAATGAATGTATTATATTCTGAATAATTACATTGTACATCAATGCTGATTGTTTTTCAGATAGGAACGAATATGCAGGCAAAGCTGGTTTGTGCAGTGGTTGTTTTTTTTGCAGCCGGCCACGCGCAACAGGAAGACAGCGGTGCGGTTACCGATCCTGACCTTGCTTTTATAACACAGTTTGTAACAGCCAATGCCCGCATTGAAGGGTTTGCTGGCGCGGGATGCGCGTTACTTGAAGGGATTACGGCCGTGCATGTCAACCCGGCCCTGCCTAATGCATATAATAAGGCGAAGAAAACCAGGCATTTCATTGTCCATACCGGTTATGGAAGAGATTCGCTGTTTGATGAAAATACTGTGCCGGGGGGCATAAGCTGCTACCTCGGGGAGCCGGGAACAATCGGCTTGCTGTTCAGGTATCTTCAGCGTGACGACCATCAGCAGGTCCATGAAGGTGTTTTTAATTATTCGGGCCGGATGTTTGATAAAAGCATCGATCAGGGCGCAGTTGATTTTGGAATTAATCTCCGGTATGAGCGAATAGAATGGGAGACATTTGACCATGCCCCCCTTTACAAATACGCATACGCACGCGATTCATCCACTGCACCGTTTTCCATAGACACCCTGGCTGTTTCCGACCGGGTGGAACGGGGAAAAACGCGAGGGTCACGCCTGATGTTTGATCTGGGCTTTGTTCAGAAAGGTGTTGCAGAGCGGCTCGATTTCGGGATGACATTTCACGACCTTCTCGGCTATTCCTGGCTCAGGGAACGGCCGTATATCAAGAATGAAATCGGCGATTCTGTACGCGTCGATACGCTCAATGAATATCTCTATTACACCGATTCGCTGTATTATGCCCGGGAGTATAAAAAACGGGAATCATGGTGTCACAAAAAGTACAAGCGCATGACGGTCGGGATAGCCTATCACCCGGGGATCATGCAAAACAAGGTACAATTGAGCATTCCGGCGGATGTTGGTTTTGTCGGATTGTTTGACCGCGACACGAAAACCCGGTTCTCGCTCCGTGTCGGCGTCGAGGCGCAGTTCTTAAAGCATTATATGCTCCGGTTCGGCTATGGACGGGCCCCGCGGGTCCTTTTCCCCGGTGATCTTGATGGCGATTCCAACCCGAACACCAATATTTTCACTGGCGGCGGCGGTGTCAGGATACAGCCGTTTGCAGCCGATATATTCATCGGCAAGCAGTCCTGGGGTGTGGGGATAGGGGTTGCCCTGTAGAGACGGCATGCCCGGGCGGGGTCAGGTATTCTGCTTGTTTTTTCTGCGCTCTTCAATAAACCCCAGTGCGGAAGCGGCATTGCGCGTTACTATAAGCTCTTGTGGATACCCTGCAGATTCGACCAGCGGCCGCACGGCATCGTCCCCGCCGATTTCGTTTACTACATGGGAGTCGCTGCACACCGCTGTCCGGCATCCGATGTCCTTGTAAACGGTAATTGCCTTTTTCATACAGGATACATCGAACCGGTCACAGAGGATTTTTGAATTATTGATCTCCATCGCTACGCCGTGGTTTCTGGCCGCCTCCGCCACCTGCTCAAGGTCGAGTGGATAGTCGGGCGTTTCCGGATGCGTAATAATGTCGATCCATGGGTGCCGCGTAATAGCTGCAATCAGTGCAGAAGTATACGCTGCCCGGTCATCGTGCTCAAGGAGTTTGTGATGAATGCCGAGCAGCACTATGTCAACATACGGCAATTTAGATTCCGGAAAATCAATATCTCCGGACAGGCTTACGAGGTTGGCTTCCATTCCTTTAAGCAGCTTGATTCCGGGGACCGGATCGACCAGCCGGTCAAAAAACGGCGGCGGAATCCTGCTGTTGAGTGCAGGCCCGTGATCGGTAATGGCAATTGCAGCCAGGCCGCGCTTTTTTGCCTCCTGAAGCATTTCGATAACAGAATGGACACCACAGAGACTGAAATGAGTATGCGTATGAAAATCTACCTCAAGCATCTTGTACGAGCCTTTTTCCCGCGCCGGCGGGGAATGATATGGTCATAAAAAACAGATAAAGCAAGGCGGCGGGGCCTTGCTTTATCCTGCGGGTTCTCGTTGTAGTTATCGTTTTCCGGTTTTCTTTTTCGACTTTTTCTTTGCCGTTTTTTTCTTTGGTGCGGGAGAGTCTGCTATCGATGCCTGGGCTGCTGCGAGACGGGCAATCGGGACCCGGTACGGCGAACAACTGACATAATTCATACCGGCTTTGAAACAGAAATTTACTGAAGCCGGATCGCCGCCCTGTTCGCCGCAGATTCCTACTTTGAGATCCGGCTGCGTGGCGCGTCCTCTGGCAACTCCCATTTCAATCAACTGCCCGACACCCGCCTGGTCGATAGTCTGGAACGGATCGTCTTTGAGGATTTTCTTTTCGAGGTAGTCCTGCAGAAATCCGCCGATATCGTCTCTGCTGAATCCGAAACTCATCTGGGTAAGATCGTTGGTGCCGAATGAAAAGAAGTCGGCTGTCTGGGCCATGCGGTCCGCCATAAGCGCGGCCCGGGGGATTTCAATCATGGTTCCCAGAAGGTAATTGATTTTCCGGACATTCAGCTTTGTGCGCACTTCTTTATATACTCTGTCAACGATTTCTTTCTGTGCGTTCAACTCATTGACATCGCAGGTGACCGGTATCATGATTTCCGGCATTGCTTTGATTTTATCTTTATTAAGCTCACCCGCGGCTTCAAGGATCGCGCGTACCTGCATTTCGGTAATGTCAGGATAGGTAACGCCGATGCGAACGCCGCGATGACCCATCATGGGGTTTGTTTCATGAAGTGCTTCGCCCCGATTTTTGACTTCCTCGGAACTGATATTGAGGCTTTGAGCAAGTTCGGTAATTCTCTCTTTACTCTGGGGAACGAATTCGTGAAGCGGCGGGTCGAGGAGCCGGATGGTTACCGGCAGACCGTTCATGACCTTGAGTGTTGCCTTGATGTCTCTTTTGACAAATTTGTACAGGTCATTGAGTGCTTTCCGGCGTTCGGTGTCGTTGTCGCTGAGGATCATTTTTCTCAGGAGAAACAGCGGTTTATCGCTGCCCGCGCCGTAAAACATGTGCTCTGTGCGGAACAATCCGATTCCCTCGGCGCCGAATTCGCGCGCCACTTTTGCATCCTCGGGTGTGTCTGCGTTCGTTCTCACGCCGAGTTTGCGGTGTTTGTCGACGATTTTCATGAAATGCTGAAAGCGCGGATTTTCCGACGCGTCCATCAAGGAAATTTTACCGTCATACACCCATCCTTTGGTGCCGTTCAGGGTAATATAATCACCTTCGTTATAGGTGATACCATCAATAGCCATCGTTCTGTTTTGAACATTGGTTTTAATCATGCCGGCACCGACAATACAGCATTTTCCCCATCCCCGGGCAACAAGTGCTGCGTGACTTGTCATGCCGCCCCGCGAGGTCAGGATACCCGCGGCCGCGCGCATGCCCTCAACATCTTCCGGCGATGTTTCTTCACGAACGAGTATCACGGTTTTCCCCTCATTGTACCACGCAACAGCATCCTCTGCAGTAAAAACGATCTGGCCGCATGCACCGCCCGGGCCCGCTGGAAGGCCTTTTGCGATGTGACGGGCATTTTTTTCGGCAGCAGGATCCACGATCGGATGCAATAACTCGTCGAGCTGGGCTGGTTTCAGCCGCGTGATCGCAATGCGCTCGTTGATCAGCTTCTCTTTCAGCATGTCCATGGCCATATTCAGCGCGGCAGTCCCTGTCCGTTTTCCAACCCGGGTCTGGAGCAGATAAAGCTCGCCGTCCTGAATTGTGAATTCCAGGTCCTGCATGTCTTTGTAGTGCTTTTCGAGCTTTCGCTGAATCGCATCAAGCTGCTTGTAAAGCTTCGGATACGCTACCTCAAGTGAAGGGAGGTGCTTGTTTTGCTCGTTTTGCGTTTTTTCGTTGAGCGGATTCGGCGTGCGCGTGCCGGCAACAACGTCTTCACCCTGCGCATTTACCAGCCATTCGCCATAGAATGCATTTTCACCGGTTGCCGGGTTCCGGGTAAACGCAACGCCGGTTGCGGAGTTTTCGCCCATATTTCCAAATGCCATTGCCTGGACATTTGTCGCAGTACCCCATTCATCAGGGATGGCTTCAATACGGCGATAGGACACGGCACGTTTTCCGTTCCAGCTTTTAAATACCGCACCGATACCGCCCCAGAGCTGCTTTTCGGCATTGTCGGGAAATGCCTTTCCAAGAACTTCTTTTACTTTCTTTTTGTACTCATCACACAGATATTTCAAATCATCGATGGTGAGCTCAATATCATTAGTATACTCCTTCTTTTCCTTGAGACCGTCAAGAATTTCTTCAAGCTGAACGCGTATACCCTTGCCGTCTTCAGGCTCGATCCCCTCAGCCTTTTCCATAACAACGTCGGAATACATGGTTATAAGCCTGCGGTATGAGTCGTAAACGAACCGTTCGTTATTTGTTTTGGCGATAAGCCCGGGGATTGTTTTTGTGCAGAGGCCGATATTCAGCACGGTGTCCATCATACCGGGCATTGACTGGCGGGCACCGGACCGGCAGGAAAGGAGCAGTGGATTCTTGGGATCGCCGTATTTCATGCTCATCTCTTTTTCAACAATTTTCATTGCTTTGCCGACCTGCTCTTTCAATCCGGGGGGAAATTTTGCTCCTGCGTTGAAATAGTCGTTGCAGCAGTCGGTTGTAATAGTAAAACCCGCGGGTACCGGAATGCCTAATTTGCTCATTTCAGCAAGGTTGGCGCCTTTTCCGCCGAGAAGATTTTTCATTTCAGCTTTGCCGTCGGTTTTGGTCTTCCCAAAGGAATACACATACTTTTTTGGCATTATTTCCTCCGTTTTGGATAGTTAATATAACAAGCGTTGCATTTCAAGTAATAAAACATCTAAAAATACATGCACCCGACCGCCTGCATCAAGCGCGGAAATGTTTGGAAGAACCTATATTATAGCGTTGAACATGCAGATATGCAATGATATAATTTTTCACTATGAACCGTCATACGATAGCCTTTCTTTTACGTCCCTATAAAAATGCTCTTTTGCCGCGAAGCGACTTGAAACGCGCGGTCAATTCATTTGCCGAACGCCTGATAAATCTCAGTTCGGGTAATGAGAATCTCAGAATAAATTGTGCAATTCCGGCCTATATTCTCGAACTGGTGGATCCGCTGCACCTGGTGCAATTACGGGAGTTGAGCGCATGCCGCAGGCTGGAATGGTTAAGCTGCGGGTATACCGAGCCGTTTCTCAGCTTTTCGCCCCGGAACCTGTCCAAAGACAATATCCGTCATGGCCTTGATGTTTACGAAGACCTTCTGGAGGTTCGTCCCGGTGGATTTATTCCCTCCTTTTCAAACTGGGAACCGTCGTTTATCGATATTTTCAAAGAGGTCGGTATCCAGTATATGGTGCTGTCTCGCGCGGTTTTTCCCGAAAAGTATCAGAACCGTCTGGGATACTGGATTACCGAGCAGTCGGGCGTTCCCATGCCGCTTTTTCCGGTGACAATTTTCCGGCACGCCTCTGTTCCGCGTGATATAGCTTCGTGGATACGGGAAGCGTATGATAATGATGAGACCGGCGAGGGCACCACACCATTCCTCTGTATCGATTATCTCATTCCGTTGTTTGACGAAAACGATGAAAGCCTTGAATGGCTGGTTTCTGCGGCGGATGCGCTGGACGGGGTCCTTTCGGAGTGCAGACTCAGCCTTCTCGGTGAATACCTTTCCGATAATCCCCCTTTGGGGCTGCAGTATATTCCGCCCAGCCTGGTGTTTAAGCGTGATGATCCCGATTCTGTCCGCTATTTTCTTAATTATCTGCATGCGTTCGACCAGGTCGGCGCTATTCAGCGAAAGATGATGGATGTTTGCAATTCCGTTTATTCGCGAAACAACCCACAATGGATCAAACCGCTGAAAAAGAAGCTGTTTTATATTCAGGATGTTAATCGATATCTTCCCGCGGATGCCAGTGGTTTCAAAAAAATGGATGACCGGATGTGGTGTTACGGAAGCATGATCGAAATAGAGAGTGAACTTCACAAAAGAGACAAAATCCAGAGCGGTCAGATACGGATAGCCGATTTTCTGAAAGATGGTTCCAAGGTTATTGTCATGGCAAACCGTCCGTGCAAAGCATACATCGACCATAAAAACGGCGGCCATGTATTTGAACTCGATTACCGGTACCGGAGGCAGAATTTATGCGCGACATTTAATCCCGGAAGAAACGAAATTCCTAAAATAGTTATGCCGTGCCGGTCGAGAACGTCGTTTGTCGATCATATTCTCGATTCAAAGATCGGGATGAAAAAATATTGCGATGGCCGGTATATCGAGCGGGGAGATTTTTGCAACGGGCATTATGATTATAAAGTAAAAAAAACTGCACACGCGGTCAAGACAGTGCTTGTCAGGACCGGCTCGATATCAATACAAGAAAGCAAAAGCTTTCCGCTCAACATCGAAAAAGTGTTCGGGTTTGAGCGCGATATTGCCACATTTTCCTTTGTATATCAACTTTCCAGTCATTCGCTTCTTGCCCATTCCTTTCGACTGGCAATCGAGTTGAATCTGATGATTCCCGGCATTGACTCCGGTGATGCGCGGATTTGCGGGGAGGAGCGCAAATCGCGCAGCCTGACACGAAACAGGGTTTCATTCCCGCAGGTGACCAAATGGCGAATTGAGGACGGCGCAACCGGCACAAAGCTCCAGTTTGTTACGCAGAAGCCGGTTGATATCTGGTGTTTTTCCGGGGACAACAACGACCCGGTTTACAATGGGACTACCCTGGTGGTTTCATCGGCGGTGGAGCTCCAGGAGAATGCTTTGTGGTCGCTTATCGGTAGGATAGAATGCGCAAAAATTCCCGTCAAGCGGAAGGAAACAGATGCGGTCTGAGGCCCTTGACATAGTTATTGAAAGCAAAGGGACGGCGATCTGGCTTATTCTTTCCGGCCCGTTCCATAACGAGCAGATACCGAACATGCGCGAGAAAATCGAGGGAATGATTGAGGACGGCAGCCGGGAAATTGTTGTTGATATGGAAGCTGTCACCGATGTGGGCAACGGGGTCGTGCCTGCCTTTCTCGGTCTTCTCAATACCATTCAGGGAAAAAACGGCAGGCTCCGGTTCATTTTCAGGAACCCCGTGGTTTCCAGGGCATTTGCTCCGTATAGAAACCTGTTTGCCGTGTATCCCGATGCACCCTCGCTTGCTGCAGGTGGCTTCCTGGGGTCGGTCCGCCGCCGAAGTGAGATGCTGTTCAAAAAAACCGGCATACGAATATCGCGGCCCGTCGCACTCTTTCTCCTGGTGGTTATTGCGGGATGGTTTATTTCTCTCGGCTTTATCATCCATTTACAAAATGAGCGGATACATACCCAGGAAGTAGAAATCAGAAACTTAACCGAATGGCAAAAGAAAGCGGAGAAAAAGATACAAATTCTCAGGGAACGAATCAGGCCGATGGAACAGCTCGGCCTGCTTCCCGACTCAGCAGAGGGCTCAGATGACTAAGAGAGGGGCGAGGCGAAGGTTCCGGCTGGGGCTGGTAATCCACGGAAGCAAGCTCTGGGTTGCCGAACCGCTTACTTATATGTTTGTGGGTGCGTTCCTCATTGTCCTGAGTGTTCTGACCGGAATGATTATCAGGAACCAGACGGTTATTCATCGCAATCGCCTGACCATTTCCCGTCTGAAGATTAACCGGCTTGAAAAACAATATGTCAAGGACGAACTTGCCGAAAAAAACCGGATATATGCAACGCTCGACCGGTTTACCAGCGGGAGGCTTTCACCGGACGTGTACCGCCAGCTTGTGGAGCTTGTGTACCATAACAGTAAAAGTTTCGGTTACGATCCACTTCTTGTGCTGGCGGTCATTCACGTGGAAAGCGTGTTTGATCCCCGCGCACTCGGGAGATACCGGAGCGGCGCGCTCAGTGGCGCGTTCGGCCTCATGCAGCTCAAGCTGGAGACTGCACGGGAGGTGGCTGCGGACCTCGGCATGAAATCGCTTGAAAAAAAAGACCTCTTTGATCCCGAAATAAATATCGTTCTGGGTATTGCCTACCTGACTCGTGTCATTGCCCGGTTTAAAAGTCTGAAACTCGGGATTCTTGCCTACAATCAGGGGCCGGGCGTAATCCAGGAAACACTGGCCTCCCGCAAACCGCTCTCGATCCGCTATTACGAAAAAGTGCTGAGAAGTTATTATATGCTGCAGGAAACGGCAAATGATACGTCTGTAGACAGCCTGTAGGTTTTTCCCGTTTGTTCATATTTCATACCCGTGACTGCGCAGAAAGCCGCTGTTGTTTCTCCACCGGGGAGTGACTTTTATGTGGCATTTTATATATGCGGGAACACCGGTCAGTTTTTTCATGTCGGATTCAGCATAGCGGCGGATTTTTGCTATCAGCGCACCTCCTTTGCCGACGAGAATGCCGCGCTGGCCCCGGGTTTCAACATGAATTGTCGTTTCAATAAAGTGTCCCTTTTCTTTTTCTTTATACGAATCGACTTCGATGAAACAGGCGTGGGGAATTTCATCCCGGGTGTTTTGAATAATACACCGCCGGAGATACTCGGCGGCAAAAAAACGGAGGTTCTCATCTGTAAGGTCATCGCCGGGATAAAACCGCGGGCCTTCAGGAACAAACGGCCGGACAGTTTTCAAGAAGACTGTTTTTGAAGATTTTTCATTGGCTGAAATGATAATGAACGGTATGGCGTTCAGGCCGGGAAAGCGTTCCATGAATTCTGCGATTTTTTTGTCCGGTGCCGTGCACAGGTCCTTTTTGTTAAACACCAGGATGCAGGGCTTTTGCCAGGTGCTTACGATACCGGTAATCGATGCTTCCTCGTCGCCGAAATCCCGCATAAGGTCGACAATATAGCAGAGTATGTCGGCATCACCAGTCTTCACCACACGCCCGGCCTGCTCGATCATGGCCTCGTTGAGCGTGTGTTTCCCCTGATGAATTCCCGGTGTATCGATAAACACGAGCTGCATTGATGTGTCGGTATAGATGCCTTTGAGATTGCGCCGCGTTGTTTGCGGCAGAGAGGTTACGATAGAAAGCTGCTCCTCCAGGACCGTATTCAGCAACGTTGATTTCCCGCAATTCGGGCGCCCGATTAATGCGATGAATGCCGAATGATACGTTTTTGTCATTGGTGCCGGTTCCTGCTGTTTTTCCGTTTGACTGTTACCCTTCACTCTTCACCCCGCTTCCTTCTTTTTCCGCCAGTTCTTTCTGTTTTTCATCATGGAGCTGAATATTCCTGATATAGCGACGCATGAGTTCTGCGCCGATATAGCTTGAGTGCACGGTCCAGTTTGCATTGTGTACCGTGACCACGCTTACGGCAATACGCTGGCGGGGGTCCCTGTCATGGCAGGCAAAGCCGACAAACCAGTCGACTTTGCCGAGACCATCTTTGTCGACCGATCCTGTTTTTCCGCCGTATTCGACATCTTTGAACCTGAATGAATTGCGCATATAGCGAAACGAGCTGCGCGCGGTGCCGTTGCGTGCCACCCGGGTCATCATTGTACGAAGCTGCGCTGCAGTGGCGGCCGTTACCGGCTGTTTCCAGGTGGAACTTGCAGCCGAGTAATAAATTGTGCCGGTTGTACAATCGGAAATGCTGTCCACAAGCCGGGGAAACGGCATTGCCCCGCCCGCGGCAACGGCAGAGGCGATCAGCGCGCCGTGAATCGGACTCATTGTCGTTTGCTGGTTAAATCCGGAGGCCAGCTCGGCCACGCAGAATGATGAATCGCACTGCATGACTCTGGATTTTTCCACGGCAAGCTCAAAGGGGACCGATGATTCGAAGCCGAACCGCCGGGCATACTGCTGAAGCTCATAGCCGCCGGTCCGGTAAATGCCGATCCGCCCGAAAACAGGATTGATTGAATAGGCAAAGGCTTCCGAAAGCGAAATGTCCTTGAAATTATCAAGGTTTTCCTCGAGCTGGAAATTGTAAAGCGTATAGCGGCGGCCGGTCAGCTTGATACAGCTTGATGGGGTCATGTTTGCCTTTTCCAGTGCCGCCGATGCAGTTATTGTTTTGAAAATTGATGCTGCCGGGTAGATGCTTTTCCCATACAAATCATTTCCGAGAAACGCCGCACTGTCGTGAGTAAAGCAGAGAAGGCCACGGATTTTTCCTGTTGACGGCTCGATCGCCACCGCCGCACCGTACTGCGGGTGGTATCGGCGGAACAGTTTTTTGCCGAATTGCTGAAGCACTGTGTCGAGTGAATAATGTACAATCCACGATTCTTTCTTAAAGTGGAGCGTGTCTCGGGCGGCAAAGCGTGGCGGCGGATATTTTTTCAGCAGGTGCCCGACGTTCTCGAAACTTATCCGCTCATTTTTTTTCTTTACCGGCGACCTCGGCTTTGACTGCTTTTTCTTCTGTTCACCGGCATCAGCAACCGGCGCGCCGCTGCCGGGCTTGCCGGCCGATGACTCCTCCGGCCCTGCGGATTTGCCTCCGGAAAAAACACGCCATACAACCAGTAATCCGGCAAAGACAAGTATCGCCCTGATCCTGCCTTTTTTCGGTATTTTCAATCTGTTTGCAGTGTTGCTGGCTCGTACCCGCCGCAACATCGATGACTTCGTATCCATTGCAGGTATCTTTAATTAATCAGTTTGCGGTTCATATATGATTTTCCGTGGCCGGGAGATTAAGCAAATCCCGGGATGCAATACACTATATTCAAAATAAAAAAAGCCGGATGAAAAATAAATTTCATCCGGTAAACATCCCCTGCAAAGGGTCGTTGCTTAAAATACCATATTTGCCTGGATACTCACATTGCTGGGTGTCTGTACGACATCACCGTCCGGCTCATACTCAAAACCATACCGGGCATCCCAGATGATTCCCGCGCCGGGCATGATTTCAAATCCCAGCCGGTAACCGTAGTACATGGCGGGGCAGGGCGAGAAGAAATTGTCGTATTCGCCGGTATAGGGATTCAGGTTTCGGAGAATGCTTGTTTTGTAGAGATATGCTTCGGCTTTATACAGTTTCGGTATTTTGCTGATCAGCAGGTCGCCGATACCGCCGTTCACTTCGAACCGGTGATCGAGCGGGTCCTTGTCGCCGCCGGCATCTGCTTTACCGAGCAGATACTGGTAGGTGGCGCCTATCATGATCACATTGGCGATATTGAAACCCGCGGAACCATACACGCCGTTAAGGTCCTGAGCAATAATATCACCTTCCTTGACAGAAATCATACTCGAGTCATTAATCGTCTCTCTTCTGATCCGCTCATCATAGTAGTACGGCCCGAAATACCCCGGCATGAAGTCACCGGAGGTATGCCGGTATTCGAGCCGGGCGGAAACCGGCCCGGCATTGAGAGAAACACCGGGCGCGCCGATACCCCAGCCGGTTGTTTCGACGTTGTCGTACCGGCTGTCCTTGTGATCGTCAATACCCATGCCGTACTGCCCGTAAACCGCCAGATTGATAAGCTTGGTGGTAATAATCGGGACCGTTAAGTCGAATCCGAGTATGGAATACGCATTCTCCGCATCGCTTGCCCACTGGTCGCGGTGCTCGATAAGCGTATCGGCCCTTCCCGATGCTTTTGCATTGTCAATTTGCTGCTGGGTAAGGGAGTCGCCGTACGTGAGTACATGGTCACGTATTCTGTAGTCAAGGTCGGTGATCCCGTCTTCATCAAGATCGTCTTCCGGACCCTCGAGTGTATAGTCCCATTCCCGCGCCGGAGCAAACTGGTTCATATCGGTGAAATAGAGCGCGCCGACATCGATCCCTTTGACAATCGGTATGTCGGTCGGCTTGAGCGGCTTGATTGCAAACCGTCCGCCAAGAACGCCGCCGTCATTTTTAAAATCGTAAAAGTCTGCAACAACCGTCTGCAGCGAAATGCCGATCGGGCTCAGGTTGTTGAGATAAAACTGGAGGCCGATCAGGCGTTCATCGGGATAGTGGAGTGTGTTGTTAAACCGGTCGACAACCAGGCCGTAGGACAATGTTACATTGTCAAGGCCGCCGAACTTGATAAATACCGGGTCGTTCTGCTTGTTAAATCTGATATAGCGGATTTTGCGCAGCAATGATTTCGCCCAGTTGTCCTCATCAAACTCCCAGCCTTTCTGATCGAATTTGCCGTCGGAATTGATAAACAGTTCGACATCAAGACCGATACCGAATTTCCATATCGGAATATCGGCAAGGAACGCTACCCGGGTCCACATTTCATCACCCACGGTTACCGGCCCTGCTGAGAGGCCGAATGATGGCTTGTCGGGGGCTTTGTCCTTTTTTTCTTTTTCTTCTTTTTTATCTTCTTGTTCCGGCTTTTCCTTTTGTTTGGCCCCGGGAGGGGGAGCAGTGCCGCTGGCAGTCGCAGCAGGCGCCTCTTCCTCCTGCGCAGCGTCCTCACCGGGAGTTTCAGCAGTTTCTTCTGCCGGAGACTCATCCGCCCCGGCGGCAGTTTCCTGCGGGGTTTCCGAACCGTCGCCCGCGGCAGCCTTTTCTGCGGGTTCCGCAGCCTGCTCTGCTGAGGACGCGGTTGTTTCGGCGGGGGCTGCGGTTTTTCCGGACCAGCTTTCCAGCGCAGCAACCGCTTTTTCGGAAAGGTCGCCTTGGCTGAAAGCTGCATCAACGGGATTGAATGTCCCGTATTTTCGGGGACCAACGAGAATGGCTTCCCCGGACGGTGCTTCCATGCGGACCTTGCCCCTTATGCAGGCAACAGTGGGTTCGCCCGAACTGGTATATTTTATTGCAGCGGCCGTACCGATCGGCGAAATCTTGCAGCCTTTTGCAGATACTACAATAGAATTCAGCTCATACGGCTGCTCCCGGACAAGAAATGCCTGGCCCTGCACCAGAAAAATAACAGGACCAAGCCCCTCGCCGTCAATTGATATTCGCGTTGTGCCTTTGAGCAGGAGCTTTGCCGCCGCACTCAGTCTGAGCGTGGCTTCTCCTGAGCTGTCAAGGAAAATGGAGTCGCTGTACGTGCATTCCGTTGAATCCCCGGCAGCAATCCAGTCGCCCTGATCAGGTGCGTAATGAAGCACTTCGCCGGATTTTTTGATAAGCGAAAATCCGTGAACCGAAACAACCACTGCAAAGAGAAAAATTATAAATGAATAAAGCCTGTATGCTTTGCTCATTGCAGCCTCCCTCACTAAGGTTTTTGGTGATAATTATATCCAGAGTTTTTGATGTTTTAATAGATTATATACTTTCCGCCTTATTTGTTCCAGTACCGTCCGGCAATTACCAATAAAATATTATAATCAAGCTGCAGTGCGTGAATATAATTGTACAAGCCTGTTGATTATCCCTGTCCAGGAAAATTGAGAATTGATAAATTCAAAGCCGTGTTCGCCCATATTTTTTGCTTTTTCAGGCTCGGAAAACAGCGAAGACACTGCGCTGGCCAGTGCAGAAGAATCCTGCTGGGGAACCAGAATCCCGGTTGTGTTGTTTTTCACAATATCGGGTATGCCGCCGACATCGGTGGCAATAACCGGCTTTTGATAGGTGAGCGCTTCGATCAGCACCACACCGAGGCCTTCGGTATCGCCCCGCCTGTCGACGATTGAGGGGAGCACAAAAACGTCACAGCAGGCAAAGAGGCTTTCAAGCTCTTCCTGCGGTACTTTGCCGGCAATGCGCACAGCGTGCGCAAGGTGTTCCGATTCCGCCTGTGCAGCAAGGGTGCTGTAAAGCGGCCCGCCGCCGGCAATTGTCAACCGTGCATCGGGCCAGTGCTCCAGGATTTGTGGCATGGCCCCCAGCAGGTACCGGAAGCCTTTGCGCTCGATCAGGCGGCCGACGCTGAAAATGTGGTGCCGCTCGATCCGGGACCGGTCAACCTCACGCGGGGTTATGGTCGTGCCGTACGGTATAATTGCAACGTCCCGGTCGACAAGGCCGGTCACCTGCTTTTTTGTAAATGATGAATTCACGACAACGGCATCGGCATTTCGTATGAAACGGGAAAGAAAATGTTTCACAAATCCATACTTGCGTATCAGGAGAAGGCTTGCGCCGTGGAAATTCAGGATGATTTTTGTTTTCCTGAACCGGCAGGCGACTGCGCCGAAAATTCCGTGGGGAAACGGCCAGTGAATGTGGAGAATGTCAAAGCGCTCTTTCCAGTGAAGCCTGATCAGGCCAAGCGTGCCGGAAATAATGTAAAAAACAGTAATTATCTTATAATGCAGCTTGTGGATCTTATTCGGCGCCCCTTCATCGTGCGTGAGTGTTTCCCAGGGCGCGAAAAAATACCGGAACCGTTCGACCGGAATGCCGTCGATAGTGTGTGAACCAAGCCCGCGAAATGACGGTACATACGCGGTGATATCATGGCCTTTTTCCCGGAGCATCCTGAGTGTTGTCCGAAGCCAGGGCACTTCGGAGTCATTTGCATGACGGGGGAATACTGAGCCGATATAGCATATTTTCACTCAATACTCTCCCTCACCGAATACCGGTGCTTGGGCACCGAATGGGTGATCATTTCTCCGATAAGTCCTATGGATACAAATTGAATGCCCATAATGATCGCACCGACCGACAACAGCACCAGCGGACGAACATGCATTTCACCGGTAATCAGCCACTGGATCCCGAAATAGCCTAAAACAGTCGAACCGGCAAGGAATAGTATCAGACCGAGCAGGCCGAAAAAATGGAGTGGTTTTCTCATGTATTTCCGAAGGAACAGCAGGGTCAGCAGGTCAAACATGCCGGTTGCCCTGCTGATTCCGAATTTTGATTTACCGTATTTTCTCGGATGGTGCGGCACAACAACTTCAGCCACGCGGTAGCCGTCCCAGTGTGCCAGCACCGGAAGGTATCGGTGTCGTTCGCCGTATATTTCCAGGGTCTTTGCCACGGGCGCGCGATATGCCTTGAATCCGCAGTTGAAATCGTGGATTTTCACCCCGGAAACGAGCCGGGTCAGACCGTTGTACAAGAGTGACGGGAACGTTTTGGTAATCGGGTCTTTCCGTCTCTTTTTCCACCCGGAAACAACATCATACCCTTCGTTAAGCTTTTCCAGCATGGAAGGTATTGCCGAGGGGTCGTCCTGCAAATCGGCATCCATGGTAATAATTGTATCTCCGGAGGCCTTTTCGATACCGAGACTGAGCGCGGCGGATTTCCCATAATTCCTGCTGAAACGATACATTTTTATTTTTTGGGGATATTGGCCGTGAAGTTCTTTGCAGATATCCGGCGAATGGTCGGTGCTGCCGTCATCCACAAATACAATTTCATATTCATGCTTACGCGGTGCGATCGCGATGTCGATAGCCTTTGTCAAATCGCGCAGGCTGTCTTCTTCGTTAAAGAGCGGAACTACGATTGATAATTTCATCGTTACTATCTTTCTTTTGCGGGATAAATCCATTGGCAAGAAACAGCACTCCCCCGATTGAGCTTACCAGAATGCCGACTATCGATGCTAAAAATTCCATAACCAGCGCGGCTTCCCCCTGGAATCCGGCAAGGGCAAAGAGCGTGCCCCCGATGCCCTCTTTTGCACCAAAAGGAAGCGGTATTATCATTAAAATAGCGAGTATCGGAACGAAAATAAAGAAATAATGAAAATTCGCCGCACTCAGCAGTCCCAGAGAAACTCCGCACAGCACGTGAACACCGATTCGCATGAATTGAATGAGCAGCGAAAGCGCTGCAACCCGGGCAATATGCCCCCGGTGCCTGGTTTCGATTATCGTTTGACGGACCAGGGTCAGGACAAGCTCTTTTTTCGGGATGGGAAGCCTGTTGATGAGATTGAGCATGATTTTCTGCAGCCTGCGCGAAATAAGAAATGAAAGTATTCCACAAAAAAGGATAAACGTGCCGAAAAGTGAAAGAAACGCAGTGCTCAATACCTTGCCCTCGATCAAACCCCGATTGAGAAGAAACAGGCTTCCGGCAAACGCAAATCCCATCATCGCCCATAAACCGGCAAACCGGTCGAGAAATGTAGCGGCAATCCCGG
This sequence comes from Chitinivibrionales bacterium, assembly GCA_014729375.1. GTDB lineage: Bacteria > Fibrobacterota > Chitinivibrionia > Chitinivibrionales > WJKA01 > WJKA01. The sequence continues at coordinate 7,501 of WJKA01000511.1, read as the reverse complement.
CTTTACCGCTTTCCTTTCCAAGCTTGATATACGTCACGCGGACCGCATCGCCTGCTGCAAAGCCGAAAACAAAATTGTTGAAAAACATGCCCATGAAGTAAAGTTTACATGCCCGGCCAAAGGCGAGATCAATCCCTTTGGTTTGCAAAAGAACCCGCCATTGCGCAACACCAAGCAGCGCGCTGAGGCCGAAAATTACCACGCCTCCCAGGAGCCATTTCACCTGTGCCTCTGCAATGGTCGAGATGATTTTTCTTAAACCGAGTTTGTTGATTATGAAAAGCATTATTGCCGCAGTTGCAGCGAGCTTTACCAGGGTAATAATCGTTTTTTTCATAGTAAATCAAACAATTTTTTTCAGTACCGCATTCATTCGCTCTGCGATACCGTCCCAGGCGAACTCCTTTGCCCAGGCTGTCGCGCTCTTTTCCATCTCTGCCCGAAGTGACGGATTTTTAAGGGTCCTGAGGACCTTTTCGAGAAAATCATCCGGATCATTATAACGAAACAGGAGTCCGGTAACACCGTCCTTGACAGAATCGCACAACCCGGGGACATTGCTCGAAATTGATATCGTACCGCAGAGATTGGCTTCAACATTGGTAATGCCCCATCCCTCTTTTATAGACGGATTAATTTTAAGCGTCGCGCTGCTGAGGAGGTCCTGTTTTTCGGTTTCGGAAATAAAGCCGGGAAAATCAACCGCATTGTTCAGGCCCAGCCGATTTGCCAGATTTTTTAACGGTGAGAGATAGTCGCCGGCACCGGCAATAACCAGCTTCGCAGAGGGAAATTCTTTGCGTATTGCAGGAAGGCACCTGATCATAAACTGAGCATTCTTGTATTTTTTAATCCTTCCAATGTATACGAGCAACGGGGATTCGCTTTTTTTGCATGAAGGGTAAAAGGCTTTTGTGTCGATGCCGGGTTCAATAATGTCGATTCTGTCCGGATTTTTAGAGAATTTCCTGATTTCATTGCCGGTGCTTTGAGAGATCGCAACAAATTGTTCGTTTTTGTATGCTGCAGGTACCAGTTTTTCCATGAACCAGATATAGAAAGCCATGGGAAAGCCCGTCTCTTTGAATATTGACGCACCGAAAAAATGCATTACCAGATGAAGTCGCGGCCTGGTGGTGTAAAGAGGTGTGAAAAACGGCACTTTATTGAGGTCTTCAATGATACAATCATATTCGGCCTGATGTGTCCTCACCCAGAAAAAGACCGAAAAATTGAACAGGTGCTTTGAGCCGATTCGAATAACCGTGGTTGTATCAACCTGTTCCGTGCGCGCAGCCCCGCGCCAGGCATGACTGAGTACGGTAACCCGGTACATTTGGTTGCCGGCAAGACGCTTGAAAATTTCGTGGTAATATACCTCTGCCCCGCCTGCTTCGGGATTTTTTATGTCCCGCCAGTTAATAAGCAGAATTTCCTTTTGAGGCCCGGTCACAATCTGGTACAACTCCTGATAAACAGCATGAATTTTTTTTAGACTACGGTTGCTGCCGTGCCAGGTGCTTCTGAAATTGACGAAAAGCCTGAAAATATCAGGCATGGAAAATAATAGATCACACGATGGAGAATACGGCACAGAACAAAAAAATATTGATATCCGGCGGCCAGAGATATTCTGGTCCCGGTATGCTCAAGCTCCCTTGTGGTGAAGAATCTACGCAGCAAATTGATGGGATAATTTATATTTACGGACCCGATTCAGGATATCCGGGAAGAGAAATCCTCTCATTTTTACTATGGAGAACTATTATGGCACATGACGCTATACGTGACTATGTATCATCAGCAGGGCCGGAGAAAATCGACAGCGGTTTTCTTGCATATCTTGCCAATCTTGCTGAAGTTTCAACTGTCGCACCAGAGGTGGCTGAATCGATTGTGCGGGAACTTATCGACCAGCGGAGCAATCTCAAGCTGATCGCCAGCGAAAACTATTGTTCTCTGGCAACCCAGCTTGCAATGGGAAACCTTCTGACCGATAAATATGCCGAGGGTTTTCCCATGCACCGTTTTTATTCAGGCTGCGGCAATGTAGATGCTGTTGAGTCCTTTGCATGCGAACAGGCCTGCAAATTATTCGGCTGCAATCATGCCTATATGCAACCGCACAGCGGCGCAGATGCCAATCTTATTGCGTACTGGGCAATACTCAACGCGCGGGTTGAAACACCGTATATGGAAAAAGCAGGCGAAAAAAATGTGGCTAAACTGTCGCAGGAAGACTGGACAAAACTGCGGCATGAGCTGGGGAATCAGCGACTGCTCGGCATGGATTACTATTCCGGCGGACATCTGACCCACGGGTATCGTCATAATGTTTCTGCGCAGATGTTCGATGCCTACACCTACGGGGTAAATAAGGAAACCGGTTTGATCGATTATGATGACATTGCCCGGATGGCACAGGATATCAAGCCGCTGATTCTTCTGGCAGGATACAGCGCGTATCCACGCAAAATTGATTTTGCCCGGATGCGGGAAATTGCCGATTCGGTGGGCGCGGTATTTATGGTTGATATGGCCCATTTTGCCGGTCTGGTTGCTGGCGGGGTATTTACCGGCAATTTCAATCCGGTCGAGCATGCGCATATCGTGACCTCGACAACACACAAAACGCTCCGGGGGCCGCGCGGGGGCATAATTCTTTCAACCAGCGAGTTTGGCGAATTTGTCGATAAAGGGTGTCCCATGGTAATCGGCGGGCCGTTGCCGCACATCATGGCATCAAAGGCTGTGACACTGGTCGAGGCGGGCAAGCCTGAATTCAGGACATATGCACGGAAAATTGTCGAAAATTCATCGACCATGGCGGATGCCTGCATGAGTGAAGGCATGAAAATTGCCACTGGCGGGACTGATAATCATCTTTTTCTCGTTGATGTTACCACCTTTGATATTACCGGTCGCCAGGCGGAAAGTGCGGTACGGGAATGCGGTATGACATTGAATCGAAATTCACTTCCCTTTGATCCCAATGGTCCCTGGTACACCAGCGGGCTCCGGATCGGCACGCCGGCCGTGACCACGCTTGGAATGGGAGCACCGGAGATGAAAGAAATCGCTTCAATACTCAAGCTTGTACTATCGAATATAAAAGCATCGACAATAGACTCGGGCCCGAACGCGGGCAAAAAAAGCAAGGCGAAATATACGATCGCGAATTCTGCAAAAAATGAGGCACAATCACGGGTCCGGGAATTGCTGAAATCCTATCCTGTTTATCCGCAATTGGATGGGGATTTGCTGCAGAAGCATTTTTGCTGATCGTTGTGTGCGCGGAAGTCCGAAACGAAGTAAATATGATTAAGCACCTGTTTATAAGTTTGCGTCCGTGGCAATGGGTAAAGAATTCATTTGTTCTTGCGCCGTTGATTTTTACCAATCAGTTTTTAAATTACCGGCTGGGATTTCGTTTTGCAGCCGGATTCGGGGTATTCTGCCTTTTTGCCAGCACTGTTTATTTAATAAATGACATTGCCGATCGGGAAAAAGACAGGCACCATCCGCTCAAAAAAAACCGCCCGATTGCCGCAGGAAATCTGAGTGTTGCAGCCGCCTGGGCCGCGGTTGGTATCATGCTCGCCATTGCCGCGCCGCTGGCGTTCCTTGTTGATGATCAGTTTTTTATTATAAGCCTGGTATATCTGGGGATAAACCTGATATACTCATTTTTTCTCAAACGCGCGGTAATTGTCGATGCGTTTTGTGTTGCGCTGGGGTTTGTGCTGAGGATCTGGGCCGGAACCGCTATTGCGAATGTCGAACCTACGGCCTGGATAACAATGTCGACATTTTTTCTGGCCCTGTTTCTTGTCTTTGGCAAGCGACGGGGTGAAATTGTGCATATCGACAGGGAAAAGTACGATTCAAAAGCAGCGCTCATGCAATACCGCCCCCAGTTTCTGGACAGCATTATCATGGTTGTTTCCACCTGCGCTATCATGTGCTATTCGCTTTTTGCCCTGTCGGATTATGCCAGGGACAAATTTGGCACCGACTATCTCATTGTAAGTGTGCCGTTTGTTGTTTTCGGGATTTTCAGGTATTTTCATTTGATATATAATAAAGGAAAAGGAGCGGACCCTACCGATGCGCTTCTGACCGATTTCCCCATACAGGTTGCAGTAGCCTGCTGGTTGGTTACGCTGGTTGCTGTAATTTATTTTTTCTGATTTTTCGGAACCGAACAAGGAGAAACGACACATGAAAACACTGGTAACGGGTGCACCGGGCTGGCTGGGCGATACGCTGGTTGAAACCCTGCTCAAGGGAAGCAGCGATTTTGACGTTGAGACGCGGGATGTGCGCTGTCTGGTGCTGAAAGGTACGGATTCATCAAAGCTGAAAAATCTCGGTGCGGAGATTATCGAAGGCGATCTTACCGATCCGTCGACGCTTATGGATGTTGCCGGAGGAGTTGACACGGTGATCCATTGCGCGGGATTGATTCATCCGAAATTAATACGCGAGCTTTACGAGATCAATACCCGCGGGACAGAGAACATGATCACCGCGGCATCGTATGCAGGAGTCAAGCGGTTTGTTTTTGTCAGCAGCAATTCTCCTGCAGGCACGACGCGGGGAAAGCGAATCCGGATGACTGAAGATAAACCGCCCGATCCCTACATGGCCTACGGCCGCAGCAAGGCCGCGGCGGAAAAGACAGTCACCCGGTTTCAGCAACAGGGTAAAATCGAAACGGTCATCATACGTCCGTGCTGGTTTTACGGTCCCAATCAGCCTCCGAGGCAGAGCAGGTTTTTCAACATGATAAAAGCGGGCAATCCCCTTGTGTTCGGTGACGGCACCAATTTGCGGAGTATGTCGTATGTGGAAAATATCGTGCAGGGCATTGTACTGGCCGAAAAGAATGAACAGGCAAACGGACAGGTGTACTGGATCGCGGATGAACGTCCGTATCCGACAATTGAAATTTATCGTACTGTTGCCGACCTGCTCGATGTCCGAGAGTTCAATCCGCGGCATGTGCCGGGAATATCCTGCCTGATTGCCGAGGTTTCCGATATGATTGTCCAGGCAGCTGGCTTGTACTGGACCGAGGTTCACGTGGTCGGCGAAATGAACAAAAATATCGCGTGCAGCATTGAAAAAGCGAAAAAAGAGCTCGGGTATCAGCCGAAAGTCGATTTACGTGAAGGCATGCGCCGTTCGATCGAGTGGTGCAGGCAGAACGGGATGGATATTTGAAAAAAGTTTTAGTTACCGGCGGCGCGGGATTTTTCGGACTTCATTTGAGCCGCAACCTGCTCGATCGGGGATGTACTGTCCGGATCCTTGACTGCGCAGACCTTGACAATCCCGCGCTGGAAGGCAAGGTCGAGTTTATCAAGGGTGATATTCTCGATCCTGCAGCAGTCGGAACCGCTGCAACAGGTGTCGATGCGGTAATCCATAACGCGGCTGTGGTGCCGATTTCCCGGTCGGGTAAGCGGTTCTGGACTGTCAATGTTGACGGCACCCGGAATGTGCTGACCCATGCGGAAAAAGCCGGTGTCAAAAAGCTGGTGTATATTTCGTCAAGCTCTGCCTACGGCATTCCGGAAAAAATCCCCATCGATGAATCCGTGCCGCTCAACCCGTTCGGCAAGTACGGCACCTCAAAGGCAGCGGGAGAGAAAATCTGTGAAGAATTCAAAAGCAGAATGGATATTTCCATTATCCGCCCCCGGACTATTCTCGATGAAGGCCGTCTGGGGGTCCAGCAGATACTGTTCGACTGGGTCAAAAAGGGGAAGAATTTCTACATTTTCGGAAAAGGAGACAACCGTTTTCAACTGGTGAGCGCAAAAGACCTGGCCGAAGCCTGCTGTTTGACACTGGAAAAGTCCTGCAGGGGTGAGGATTTCAATATCGGCGCGCAGGAGTTCACCACCTTGCGTGGCGACCTTGAAGGGTTCGTTACAAATGCGGGTACAAAAACAAAGATCGTTTCTGTTCCCACCAGACCCGCCCGCGCGGTTTTGCAGGTACTCGATTTCCTGCGAATTTCCCCTTTTGTCGATTACCATTATTATATCCTCAGCCACGATGTCTGGTTCGATACGAAAAAAGCCGAAACCATGCTCGGATGGAAAGCCAAAGATTCCAATATCGACATGCTCACCCGTGCCTATACCTGGTACCTTGCCCACGAAAAAGAGCTCGATAAAGAAGTCGGAACAACCCACCGGAAAAAGGTGAAACTGGGGATTGTCAAGCTGGTGAAATGGATTTCGTGAATTACGGGCTGAAGATTGCCTGATCCGGTTGAATTAAAACCCCATCCACGGCCGGTACAAACGCTCCGGAAGAAACCGTTTTCCGGAAATGACCGCTAATATCAGTGCCACTGCGGCAAGCGACAGCAGCACCCCCTTTGTAAAGGCCGGTGACTGATATTTCATCACCACGGTATGAGTGCCTTCAGGTACCACCACTGCTCTGAATAAAAGATTGGCCGGATAAAGCTCAACCGGAGTCCCGTCAATATGCGCTTTCCATGCAGGATAATAGACCTCGCTTGCCGAAAGCAGCGCGGTTTTATCGGTTGTCACTTCAAGCTCGATCCTGTTGGCGTTTTCCCCGATTATTGTGACTGTGCCGGAGGCTTCTTCGCCAACAGCAATGGCCCCGGACGGCTCCTGTTCGAGCGCAATATCTTTTCCAACGGTAAAATCATCCGAGTTCATATAGGCGATAACTTCATCCATTGTGGATAGAACCGTGTATGAATTTGACAGGTAAAACCGCGGCGCGGTAGTCAACCGCTCAAACTGGAATTTATCGGGAATTTTCCGGTACCGGATATTAAACAGTTTCTGGCCGGTTTGAATATCCACCTGGTAGAGAAGTTCGTTATAGCGGGTGAGCCGCAACTGGTTATACCCTTCGATAAGGGGAATATTCTCGACATTGCCGAGGTTCCGGGGAAGCATCATCTGGCCTTCGCCCGGCCCGCGGTACAGGCGGCTTTGTATGCGAAACTTTTCTGCGGCAAGCTCCTGTTTCAGCGGCTTGAGGTTAAAACGGCGGTAGAAATCCTCCGGATTGGTGGTCCCCGCGCCGAAAGAACTTCCGTAATTGTACAGTTCGATAAACACCAGGAGTGCAAGCAGCAGCGCAAACAGATCTCTCCGGCGTGAGCGCAGCATGCCGACCAGCAGCAGCATAATGATGACCGTCATGCCCAGGGTAGAAGCCATTGCCCGCTTCGACGTTGCCAGGACTTTTTCATGGGCAAGATACTGCGAGGCGGTATCGAATGCGCCGGCAAGAAAAAGAAACGGGAAAAAAACCAGAATACCTGCAACAACTGAAGATACGATCAAAAACCGCCGGTCCTTTTTCTCGTCCTTTTTCAGCAGGGAGGTAATGCCGATTCCTGCAAGTAAAATCAGACAGAATGAAAAAAACAGGGCAAATCGCCCGGGAATTCTGAATTTGCTGAAACCGGGGACCAGGGTAAAAACAATTATGTACAATG
>WJKA01000510.1 GCA_014729375.1 Chitinivibrionales bacterium | reverse complement strand
GGGTGGTCTTTTTCTTTGTCGGTGAGCGGGGTTTCTTTCAGCGAGTTGGAGACATCGGAGAGCATGCCGTCGAATGTCAGGTCTTTCAGTGTTGCCGGCGACTCGGGCCCGGTTGCTTTCTGCTTTTTCGGATCAAAAAGCACCGGATTGGCGTTGTAGGCCGCAAAGTCGAGGTTGGCAAGCGTGGGCTTTGATATTTTGCGCACCATTGCGCGAGATTTTTTCCGGTCGAATTTCGGCGCAAGCTCTTCATACGGAAAAGCAATGGCCGAGCATAGAATCGAGCCGGTGATCAGAAATACACATACAGCCTTTCCCTGCATAATGGATCCTTTCATTCGTTTACAATTCAACATCTTTCCATCCATTGGCGCCGAACCGGAAATCGCGCTCGACAAATTCCCAGATGACCAGTTTTTTTCCTTTCAGCACGTTTCGTTTTCTCGATAACGTCTCTCGCACCAGTGTCGATGCACCGCCATCATTGACAATTGTCGCCAGTGGCTGTGACAGCTCTTTTGCAAGATGCGAAATCCATCCGGCGGAACGCGGTGCGTCGGTCTGATAAATCCGGGAGAAACTGTCTCCCAGCAGCAGGATCCTCGACCGGCGGTAATCATCTCTGTACAACCGGCGTGAAATTTCATTCCCCTCTTCATCACGGCGCACCTTGTATACCTGATAGCACCGTGTCGGCTCTGAAGCAAAACTCAGTTTGAGCTCCTTGATCTCGAAATCGGGAAGCGTTGTCATCGCGCCGACGTCTCCCACCCGGTCTACCGTCACGCTGTCAACTACATACTCGGTTTTTCCCCCGCGATACCACGAATACTGTTTCACCCGCTCGGCCACAAGACGTGATGCCAGCATAACACCGCGCGCTTTCCAGTGCGTGTCCTTTGCAAGATACATGGAATCCCCGGCACTGGTGTCCCGGAGCCGCTCCTGTGCAAACGGTGTGAACAGATCGACAACATCAATACCGCGGCCCCGCAGACGGTCTATCAGATCGAGCGAATGGCTTATTGCTCCAGCATCCTCCGGCGTGTATTCATCGGAAATCATATCCGGATACATGGTCGGTTTTCCCGGAACGATTACCACCAGAAGATCGATTCCTTTTTCACTGAGCTGGCCTTTGAACGTTTCGATTACCTGCAGGGGATCGTCCCTGAGAATAACCGGCGAGGGATCGATAATGTTTGTCGTTGTGTCGGGAAGGGAGCGGCTGTCGCGAATATTGGGGAACGTAAGGTACTCGAATCCTGGTTTGTAAAAAAACCATCCGTCTTTGCCGAGAATCGCCTTTGAGCCGAGGTCGTGGAGGAGCGTATAGCGCATGAACTGCATGGGCGGCCGGAGCGTGTTGGCGAACACCGATGTTTCCTCAATTTCATTTTCATACGCGCGCAGATACTTTCGCCGCATCCAGGTGTGCCTGAAAAAAGTCTCGATTGCAAGAACCGGCACTTCATATGCCTTGACCGGATCGTATCTCCTGCCGGTCTCTTCCACCAGGGAAACGACTTCGGCGTGCTTATCAAGAATCCTCCCGATATCTTCTTCGTCGTACACAAGCATGTACAACTCATCCGCCCGGTCCACAACATTCTGGATTGCCACGGCAGGTTTTGCCAGCGTGTCCATGCTCATGTGACGGTTAATTTTTATAATATTCTTTTTGATGTCCTGTGCAAGAAACAACGCCTCTTCGGCGAGTTTGTCAGCGGTAGCATAATCCCACCTGCTATCAATTTTTTCAGGCCCTTTCCGGGCATCCTCCCCGGCCTGCTCAGCAGAGTCTGCGGCCGTTGAGTCTTCCTGTTCAGCCACTTTTTTTTCAGCAGCGGCACTGTGCGCGGCTCCGGACTCGAGCTCTTCCCGTACCGTATCGAGCTTTACTTCGAGCGCGTGGAACAAACTGTCGATAGTATTCGCCCGTTGCACGGGGACCACAAACGTATCCTCGAAAATATCAAAAAACTGGATTGATTCACCCCGTTTCTTTTCCACGACACCCTGAACAATCCCGACAATGTAAATCATCACCAGAAAAACACTGACAAAGAGCAATTCACCTTTTTTCGACATTGTCCCGCACTCCCTGCACTAAAACTGAAAATAAAGGAAAGGATTGAACGCCTGGGTAAACATTGAAATTGCCGCGAAGATCAGCAGCAGCGCCAGAACGAGACATTTCGCAGGCGTCAATTTGCTGGTCCACTCATGCGCCTGTATGGGCTGCCAGACAAAAAAGGCGCAGATCGCCAGTTCGACCATATGGCTCATCCGGAGCATTTCGGTCTTGAGCATTGCCGCCGACGGCGCGGCCTGTACAAGCCCCAGCATCGAGCCCCAGTAATGAAAGGCCTGGTCTATGGACGCGGCCCTGAATACCACCCAGGTAAATATGACAATAACATTGGTAATAGCGATTTTTGCTATAAGCGGAAATCTGTCGTAGATCGGCCTCCGGCCCATGGTCCGTTCCCAGATCAGAAATGCGCCGTGAAGCACGCCCCAGAAAATAAAGGTCATCTTTGCGCCGTGCCATACGCCGCACAAAAACATCGATATCGCCAGGTTGAAATACGTTCGCCGCACGCCTTTGCGGTTACCCCCGAGACCGATATAGAGATAATCCCGTATCCAGGTGGAAAGGGAAATATGCCACCGGTTCCAGAAATCCGACATGCTTTCCGCGCGGTAAGGACCGCTGAAATTCTTGATAAATTCAAAACCCATCATGCGCCCGAGCCCGACAGCCATGTCGGAATAGCCGCAAAAATCAAAATAGATCTGAAAATGATACCCCAGCGCGCCCAGCCACGCGCCGATTACTCCCGGCGCATCCGCCTGAAACGCCATGTCCGCTATCTGACCGGCAGGATTGGCAAGAAGGATTTTTTTGGCAAACCCCGTGGTAAATATCGCAAGTCCGCTTGCAAAACGGGAAATGTTGTGCTTTCGCGTTGCAAGCTGCTCGGCCACCGTATTATAGCGGATAATCGGCCCGGCAATCAACTGGGGAAACAGCGCGACAAAGCAGGAAAACGTCCGCATGTCTTTCACCGGAGGCGCATCACCCCGCCACACATCAATCGTATAACTCATGGTCTGAAATGTATAAAATGAAATACCGATAGGAAGCGTAACATTCATTATGAGAAACAGGTTGGAATCCGCACCAACCATCATCGCAAGACGGTCTATTCCGTTCATGACAAACATGTAGTACTTGAAAAAGCCCAGCAGCCCCAGGTTGACTACCATGGAAACGACAAGCGCGGTGTTTTTGATTAATTTCTGACGTTTTTCATCTTCGGGAATAACCAGATTATACAGCCACCCCACGCCGAGGAAAAACGGATAGAATATGTTGACAGCGCCGAATTCATCCTTGACATCCTGTACACCCATCTTCCGCGGATCGACCTTCTCCGGCGTGGCAATCGCCCTCCCGCATGCATAGTCCACGATTGTGGATATCCACATCAGCACAACAAACCACGGCTCGAACCATCCATAAAAGAAATAGCTTGCCAGCGTTACCCAGAGATTGACCCAGCTTATATTGAGCCGGGTAAATACCAGAAGGTAATACACCAGAAGGAAAATCGGCATGAAATAAAAGAGAAAATAATGCGACGAGAATACCATTCCCTGCGTTTCCTTTCGAAAATGAGAATCGGGTTTCGGGTGAGGTCCCCGCCGGAACGGGACCGCAATCAAGCGCTATTTCAGCTTGTTTGCCTTGAGCGCGTAGTATTTATCTTCTTCGCTGTCGAAATATTCGTCTTCCAGAGCCTCCTGCCACACTTTGTCGATCGGCTTTATCAGCACGAGCTTGTGTTTTGCGCCTTCTTCGAATTTCTCAACATCACCATCAACATATTTATCCATCTTATCCTTGATCTGTTTGCGGGGAATCAGCGGATTATAATGCCCGACAAGAATTTCCTTGCCGTCATACGATCCTTTGACAACATCGGTAACCCGGTATTTCATGATATAAACATAATTATAGAGATCATTGGGCGGGAATGTCCCGGGGATTTCAACCACCCGGGCCTTGATTACAAGGGTGTCGCCAGAGCCTTTCTCTTGTGCTTTTGCCGCCTCGCCGTTTCCAACAACATATTTCACCTTTTTTGTATCTTTGCCGGATGCGTCACCTTCTGCAACCGCACCGAAAATAAAAGCTCCGGTCATGAGCATTACCATGCCGATCGGGAAAACATGTTTCATACAAACCTCCAATACAGTGTGAGTAGTGATCCACATACGTATGTACGTATAAAATAGTTTTAATTCTCATCGAGTAATTAATGATTTACCAAATTTATTTCATAAAATAGCGCGGAAAGCATTCCGGCAATTTTTCCGTTACTTTCGCAGGATTGTACCCCAGGTCCCTGCATGCATCAGCCGGGTCGAGATTTGCATCCTGGATCATTCCGGCAATAACCTGCCACCTGAGCGGCGGTCGCTTTATCACCAGACCCATGGCCCGTGCGATCGCGCTGCAAAGCCATACAGGCAGACAAAGTACCGGTGTGCGTTCTTTGCCCATCAGCCTCAGGCACAGCCGGGCGAATTCAAGAATAGAAATCGCTTCACCGCCGCTGAAATTATAGATCTTTCCGCGGGCCTGTGTGCTGTCGCAGAGCGCGCATAAGCCGGAAATGATATCATCAACAAATACAGGTCGTTTGAGAGCTGTGCCCGGTCCGACAAATGGAATTATCGGAAATCTGTATAAATAAGCACAAAACGCGTCGAATTCTTCCGCGCCTGCGCGTTTATCGTAAACCAGTGTTGGACGAATTATTGTATACTCAATGCCCGAATTGCGTACGAGTTCCTCGCATCGCCTCTTTGATAAAGAGTACGTCGTAGGTTTCGGATATATTATCGAGGCCGATGAAATATAAACAAGGTGCTCAACGCCCGATTTCTGCGCTTCGGCAAGAACATTTTTTGTGCCCAGTACGTTTATTTTTTCAAAGAGCGATGTATCCCAGGCGATAATTATGGCCGCCAGGTGATAAACGGTTGATATTCCGTCACATAAACCAACCACTGTTTCCGGCCTGCTGATATCGCCGTACCTGATCTCAACATCACAGCCAGCAAGACGAAAAACATAAGGATCGCCGGGAAGGGTCAATACTCTGCACTTTTTCCCGGAAGCAGCCAGCCTTTTAACAAGCACACTTCCCATAACTCCTGTTCCGCCGGTGATAAGGACCATGCTTTGCCTGTTTTCTTTTCGTTGTGTCACTCGCTGTCTCAAATCAATTCCGGATATGAGGCTCCGAACGAGGCTGGGATATGAGATTTTTATACCTCCCCAGTAAATACCTCCCCATGACTCCCAGCACGCGGAATCCGTATGCCAGCGGATTCAAATGGGAAATCTCATCCGCATAGCGTGTGGGGATTGATATTTCGCCAATCTTCAATCCCGATGCCCTGGCGCATGCAATGACTTCAAGATCAAAATCAAAGCTGGAACTCAAGCTTTCAAAAGGAATTGTGTCAAGGGCTTTTCTTCCGTAACACAAGTACCCGCTGTGGTAGTCGGTCATGTGCATGCCAAAAACAATATTTTCAAAGAACGTCAAGGCCCGGTTGGCCGCGAATTTATACATTGGCATTCCCCCGGCCAGGGCTGTATGTGGTGCGATCCTCGATCCCTGGACCAGGTCAAAACCGTCAGTGGTAATTTTCCGTTCGAACTGCGGGATGCACTCGGGAGCATACTGGCCGTCGGCATGAAGACACACCGCCATTCTGCACGGCCCTTCTTTACAGAGAAGAAGCCCTCTTTCCACCGCGCATCCATACCCGCGATTATATTCAAAATGAACCGGCCGGACCTGCGGCTTCTCTTTGGACAATTGCTCGATACACTCGCGGGTTGTATCGGTTGAGCCGTCATTGATTATATAAACCGAGCCGATCGTATCCCATATCGTGCCGGGTATCCGGTCTAAAACGCTCCTGATATGCTGCGATGCATTATAGGCCGGCATGAAAATGTCGATATATCTGTCAATCAGCCTGCCTCCCGGCACTCGGCATCACGAGCATAGTGTTCTATATATGATTGGATCGTTTTTCTCAGTGCAGTATCGATATCAGTATGCGGCCTCCAGCCGGTACATTCCTGGATTTTCGATATATCCGGCACCCGCCTGTCGGAATCTTCATATCCTTTGCCGTAAAACTCGTGCGATGACACCGCCTTTATTGTGAAATCACAGGATGCAAGCCCGGGGCGGAGTACTTTATATATTCCTACCATGCGCCGCGCCAGCCTGGCAATGCTTATTTCATTTGCGGGATTGCCGATATTGAAAATTTCTCCCTGCGATGTTTTTGGATTCTCCAGAATGGCCATTAGTGCATCAACGGCATCGTCAATATAGGTAAACACCCGTTTATTCAAGCCCCCGTCAACAAGCCAAAGCGGTTTGTGAAACAGCAGTGCTTCCATGAAGCAGGCAAGCACCCGGGGGACCCCCTCACCGTCAATGCCCGGAATGTAGTCCATGCGGGGCCCGATAAAATTAAACGGCCGGACCACGGTGTACTTGAGTCCCTTTTCGAAACCATAGGCATAAATCACCCGCTCCAGAAGTTGTTTTGCGCATGCATAACTCCACCGCTGGGCATGCACCGGCCCTAAAATCAGCGGCGTCGAGTCTTCATTCAACACGTAGTTGTCCGGATGGTCCTTTGCCAGGTTGCATTGAGCAAATCCTGCCAGCGTTTTCCCATACACCTCACTGGTGGAGAAATGAACCAGCCACTTCTCCTCTTCTGCGCACATCCTGAGCAATTCGTACGGCCGGTTAAAATTGATATCGATCACCTCAAGCGGAATCGTATTATACAGCGCGGGATTGCACAGCGCGACCAGGGAGATAACAATATCGCTCGCATGTACATATTTTGCAACCGATTCGGTATCATATACATTGAGGTTGACAAAGGTCAGACGGTCATTCGAGAGCAGGTGCCCGATCTTTGATGACTGTATGTCAATGCCGTATACCGTGCATTCCGTAGCGGACAGAATGCGCTCGAGCAGATGCGAGCCGATAAAGCCCCCGCAGCCGAGGATACAGATAGTTGGGTTTGACGGTTTAGTGGCACTCATCAAATATATTTCTACTCAATCGCAAAAGGCTGGTAATTGATATCATATATATTGGCGTCATTGTATTCCTGGATCCGGATATAGCATTGAGTGCTTGGATACGTAAGGTTTCCCATTGCGGTTTCCTGGCCAATGATCCAGTTATGCCCTCCCAGATCGGGGTCGAACGATTCGGTTGTAATATCCGGGAACCCGTCCATACCGGCATTCCCATCAAATTTCACCCGTATTACGCTCATTTCCGCGGATGCTTTCCATTTTATTTTCACGGTGTCACCGACCCTGTACGTTTCTCCGCCTGCGGGGTTAAGCAACAGAATGTGTTTGATATGAAGGTAGCCACTTGTTCCGGGATCGTATGTTCCGCCATTATCTCCAACCCGTAGTTGAAAACTGTCGGAATAGGTAATTGACGGAAGAACGACCCGGGCGCTGTTATTGTCAATGATGGTAACATCGGTAATTTCCGTCCAATCCGTAAGGTTCTGGTTTGAACGATTATAGTTATATGAAATTTCCGGATCGCCGACCTCTTTGTCCCACTGTACTGTAAGCGTATCACCTGAAAGAACTTTGGTTTGTGCAACAGGGGAATCTACGGATATTTTTTCTTTCGGATCTGTTCCATTATCC
>WJKA01000509.1 GCA_014729375.1 Chitinivibrionales bacterium | reverse complement strand
TGCCTTAGTCCTTTCAGATCAGAAAATCCGGGTTGAGATAGAACAAGATCATTTTCAGAAATAAAATCAGATTCCTGATATACCCAGTCAAGCCTGTTTTTTCTTTTAAGCTTTTTCTTGAGAATTTTGCTAAGTTTTATCAGATGCATGCTGTCTTTTGCAGCATAATTGAGCATTTGTTTTGTTAGGGGTCTTTTTGACCAGTCAGCTTTCTGGAATCTGTCCTTTTTTTCAATTCCAAGGAATCTTTCAAGAAGTGATCCCAGCCCTATCTGATCCATACCGAGAAACTGGGCAGCAATCTGGGTATCAAAAAAATTCTTGACTTTGCATTCATATTCTGTAAAAAGCATCCTGAGGTCAAAATCACTTCCATGAAATACCTTTTCAATATCAGGATTTTTTAGTATGTTCAGGAGATATCCTATATTGTCAAGTGCAAGAACATCTATAACAAAATTTTTTTTTTCTGAAGATATCTGAATTAGGGAAATATATGTGCCGTAATGGTGGAAATTGTTCTCGCATTCCAGATCCACCCCGACAATTAAGCGTTTGTTCAGATGATTATAGGTCTTCTTTAATTCTTCATTATCTGTAATATAATCGAATCTCATATTTATTTTAGTTATTTGAATATAATTTTAAGTATTTCGGAGGCAGATTGCATAAAAAACT
The DNA here is from genome assembly GCA_014729375.1 of Chitinivibrionales bacterium. GTDB lineage: Bacteria > Fibrobacterota > Chitinivibrionia > Chitinivibrionales > WJKA01 > WJKA01. The sequence goes on along the minus strand of WJKA01000509.1, from coordinate 2,349 downwards.
TTTATTCTGTACATTAGCACGTTACCAAATAAAGAACTCTATAGATAAAGTATACGAAAAATTTCATTTTGGACTATTCCGGACAACGCCATTTGATAAGAACATTTATATTCTCAAAATTTATTAAAAAAAACATGGATTATAAATTAAAAGCCTTTATAATTTCTTTTTTGTATTTTATATTGATATCAGTATGTGTCCATGCAGAAACTGAACTAGTAAGCCTCAGCCAGGAACAGCAGACAGTAGGAATCTATAAAAAATTTGAGATTGATTTTGACATCTCAAGATCGTTTCCCCGGAATTCATTTCTTCCTTATTACTATTACGATCCTTTAGATACACCTCAAAATGATCCTTCAAGAAACTCTCCTTATGGGGTTGACGGGATAACAATTGATGCCCATTTCGTCTCTCCTTCAGGAGAGGAAGCTATAGTTCCGGCATTCTATTACCTGGAATTTATTAGGCAGAGAAGAGGTGAAGAAGAAGTTATGACAGAACTTGATGACTTTTATTGGAAAGTCAGGTTTTCTCCTTCTGAGACTGGACAATATAGATATTATCTAACAATACAGGATAAGTTTGGGACTTCAAGATATCCAAAACAAGGATATTTGGCATTTGATTCAGTTGATTCTGATTCAAAAGGATTTATCAGAGTTTCACAAAAAGATCCGAGATTCATGGAATTTGATGATGGGACATCATTTCTACCTATTGCAAGCGGGCATCAATGGTGGGAATGCTGTGGAAAAAGAAGCTTTGATTATGAGGATACTTTTGAAAAATTCAGTGAACACGATATTAATTTTTTAAGAATATGGGATCAGAATGACGGATATTCATTAACTGTTGAAGGTCCTTATGACGCATATAATTATCCTGAAAACTACAATCCAGTTGACAACGGAGTTGATATTTCAGATATACCAAAGGGGACTCAGATGAATCAGAGAGGAAATTTTGAAGAGGATAAGATCATTGAGGCAGCAGAAAAAAAAGGAGTTTATATCCAGTTATGTTCACACGGGGATCCTTATTGGATATGGGACTCTTCCATATACGATGAATCCTGGAATAAAGATCCTGCATCATGGACAGATACGAGCCATCTGAATTACTGGAGAAGGAATTTTAGGTACAGGGTTGCAAGATGGGGGTATTCAACCGCAGTCATGGGATGGGAAACATGGAACGAGCACGGCCATATACTTGAGTCCATGGAAAATTATGAATTCTATAAAAATTTTGTAAATTACCAGAAAGAGACTGATCCCTATGATCATATTGTGACAACATCACAGGGCTCCCAGGTGTTTGATCCCGGATTCTGGTCAGAAATCGATTTTGATGCGGCAAATTATCATGATTATATGATGCCCCGCAGGTACTCAGACGGATTTTATAATGATGCAGCAAAGTTTGTCTATACTATTGCCCAGTGTCTCAGAACACAGGATCCAAGAGAATATGACTGCCCGGGGTTTGGTATCCAGTCAACCTGGAAAGGAGATCCGAAACCTATTATCTGGGGGGAGCTTGATACTGGCACAGAGAACTGGAATGAAGCAAACCCTCAGCCGATTGCAGATCATAATGTGATTTGGGCAGGGCTTTTTTCTCCTTTTGGAATGGTTCCTGTTGATTGGTACTGGGATCATAAAGATTATATTGAAGAAAGGTATGATGAGCTCTCTGCCGCAACAAAATTTTTTGAGGACATAGATTACTCAGGATCCAAATTTTCATATTATTCAACACCTGATGTTTCTGTCACTTCCAATACAATAAATACAGGAAATTCAGGTATCCGGGTTCTTGCGATGAAAAGCTCAGATAAAAAATCAACATATGCCTGGGTACAAAATATTGACAATACCTGGAGAAATCAGGGTTCTTCAGAACTTATTTCAGCATATTTCATTCTTACTGGACTTTCAGAAGGAGAATATCTAATAGAAAAATGGAATACATATACAGGAAATGTGGAAGATACATACAGCAAGGTGTCAAATGCAGGCAATCTTAGAATAGATACTTTGTTTTCAAAAGATGCTGCTTATAAGATACGATTAAAAACCAGTACAGATAATCAAGAATCTTCTCCGGATTTGAATAATGACGGAAGCGTAGATATTTTTGATCTCTCCATTGTAGCTTCAAATTTCGGAAAAACAGACCCGGGACATGATACAAGAGCAGATCCTGATAATAACGGCCGGGTTGACATACTCGATCTCGTATATGTCGCAACCCACTTTAGCCAGGAAGAGTCCCGGGAACCTCCAGAAGAACCAGCAGATTCCCCTGCTGACTATATTTCATATCAGGAATGGCACCAGGATG
>WJKA01000508.1 GCA_014729375.1 Chitinivibrionales bacterium | reverse complement strand
AGGTGTTGATCATGACCGTGTATGCGGGATTCGGGGGGCAGAAATTTATCCGTGAGATGCTTCCAAAAATGCGCCGGGTATATGATGAAGCATGCGCCTCGGGGCATGATCTCGATATTCAGGTTGACGGCGGTATCAATCATGAAACGGCGCAGGATTGTGCTGAATACGGCGCAAATGTTTTTGTTGCCGGCAACTATATTTTCGGCGCTGAAAATTATGCACAGAGAATCAAAGCACTGCAAAGCAGTGTGAAAAACGGCGCAGCCATGTGCAAATAGGTATCTCTCTCCCCATAGCGTATTTTTATACAACAGCAGCAATGGAGTCGAAAATCCCGTGGCACCTGTCCAGTTACCGTATATTCGCTTGACGGTTTTGCTTTTGTTCCTGATAACCGTTTTCTGTACGGCCCCTACCGATACGGAAAAGGACCTCCTCGAAATGGAGCGGGTGTGGCAATATTGCAAAATATACAGTATCTGGCAGGAATATATTTCCGATAACCCGATAGAAACGTACAATGCACCCCATGAGATAGTAAGAGGGCTCCCCGATACCCTTTACTCGGATACAGTCCGCTATTCGATATACTGGTATGACGGCACAGTTCCGCCGTCATTGTTCGGCGGCTCGGGATTCAATGCTTCGACCGCGCAGACATTCGGTCCGACCGTTCATTATGCTCAATTAACCGACAGTACCCTCTATATCCGGATACTGGAATTTTCAGAGTATACCGACGGTTCAGGCACAACACAGTCCACATACACCGAGCTCCGGGGCATTTCTTCACAATCCCCGAATGTCATTGTCGACCTGCGGAATAACGGCGGTGGAAATATTGACATTTGCACCTTAAGCATTGACCTGTTTGTTCCGGCCTCAACACCGTATATCGGCGCAATGTACCGTCGGAACCCCAATGAGGTCGGCGATACGGGCTGGGAATACGATACACTCTCCACCGCATGGACTGCATCGAAAGACGGCGGCCTTTTTGAAGGGAAATCGTTGGTTGTACTGACCGATTGCTACACGGCAAGCGCGGCCGAGATTTTTGCCGCGGGGCTCCGTGACGGCGTTCCCGGAACATTGATTTATGGAAACACGACGTTCGGTAAAGGGATCGGCCAGTATGTGTTCGGCCTTGCATCGGGCGGCGCGATAAAAATTACCGGGTTCAGGTTTGAGCGCGCCTCGGGTCCCCCCGAATTTCGCCAGTATAACAAAAAAGGAATAGCTCCCGATATTCCCATGCAGACTGTGGTACGGCGGTCCGGGCTTTTCTGGGTAGATTCACTGATCCTGACGGCCGGTGAGGCACTTGAATCCGGTTTCAAAAACATATATGACCGGGCGGCACTCAGCGAAATAGTCCGTCAGAACGGTGCGGTCTCTGCCACGTGTCCGGCAAAACGTGCAATAAAATTTCTTCGCCCGGAAGACCTTCCGGTTTATTAAACAAAAATCCCGGAGCTTCCAAATTATATTTTGAAGTGCTGTCCGCTATTTTTTATGACTTTTTTTGGATTTCCGGAACATTAGTTGACAGGAGGGTTGTGCTATGCCAGAGAAAGAGAAAATAATTATCATCGGATCAGGACCGGCAGGACTTACAGCGGCAATTTATGCATCGCGGGCTGATATCGGGCCGCTTCTTTTCGAGGGATTTCAGACAGGCGGTATGCCGGGCGGGCAGCTTATGACAACCGGGAAAGTCGAGAATTTCCCCGGTTTTCCCGACGGCGTTGACGGTCAGGAGCTTATGATGAACATGCGGCGGCAGGCCGAAAATCACGGCTGCAGGATCGTTACCGAGGATGTTTCAGAAGTCAAGTGCGACGGGTGCCCGTTTACTGTGGTTTCCTCGAGCGGCACGGAGTATGAATCCTGTGGCGTCATAATTGCAACCGGCGCAACCGCACGGCGACTTCCGTACGAGTCTGAGAAGAAACTCTGGGGTAAAGGTATTTCAGCGTGTGCTGTGTGTGACGGCGGCCTTCCGATATTTCGTAATAAAGAGCTGGCGGTAATCGGCGGAGGAGACAGCGCTGTGGAGGAAGCAGCCCATCTCACACGCTTTGGATCAAAAGTATACATGATTCACCGGCGGGATGAGCTCAGGGCAAGCAAGGTTATGCAGGAACGGGCCATGAAGCACCCTAAAATTGAAATCCTCTGGAATAAAGTGGTCGAGGAGTTCCTGGGTGATGAGGCGCTGAGAGGACTCAAACTCAAAGACACGAAAACCGGTGAGCTGTCGGAACTTCCCGTGGCCGGAGCATTTGAAGCAATCGGGCATATTCCAAATTCAGAAATCCTTCATGGATGCGTCCAAACCGATGGGTCCGGATATATTATTACCAGGCCCGATTCAACAGCCACGTCGGTAGAAGGGCTTTTTGCCGCGGGAGATGTTCAGGACAGCAAATACCGTCAGGCAGTCTCGGCAGCAGGGAGCGGCTGTATGGCGGCAATTGAAGCAGAGCGCTGGTTGCAGGATAAAGGGCATTTAGCCTGAAGACGGGATTCTTTGCAGGCATCTCTCCTGATTGTGAAAATATCGGTGTGAAGCTTATCGAAATACAAGGGTATATATTGCCCGGCATAGAAAGAGAAACCAATGAAACGCACTTTTTTTCCAAAAAGAAGCATCGAAACAGTATTCCTTTCGCTCGGAATCGCACTCTGGGTAACACTGCTCGCAGGATGCGGCGGCAAGGAGGAACCTGAAATTAGTCAAAAAGGAATGAAAACAATTAAATCCTATGAAGAATTTCAGAAAGTTGTAAACGGGGCGGGAAGCAAGCTTTTAGTATTCGATTTATATGCAGACTGGTGCATGCCGTGTAAAATGCTGTCACCACTGCTCGAACAACTGGCTGTCGAGCATAAAGATAAGGCCGCAATATATAAAATAAATGTGGATACCAACCCACAAATCGCACGGGCATTTGGCGTACGCGGAATTCCCTATGTTGTTTTTATGAAAAACAAACAGGCAGTGCATGCCATGACCGGTGTGCAGCCGAAAAAAGCCTACCATGAGGCAATTGTGCAGTTACATTGAGGACGACTGTTTGCTCTTCTCGTACGCTCGTACCTTCGTGCGCTCGTGCGCTCATTTCCAGCCCCCACCCCTGCTTTTACTATCTCCCCATCCTCAATCGCTCGCCGCACCAGTTGTCGACACCGCAGGTGGTTTCGATTTTTTTCACCACTGTATCGATATCGTAGGGGACCCTTCGCCATTCAACGGTCTGCCCGGTCTGGTCGTACAGGAGGTAGCAGGAGCGGTTGTCACGGTCCCGCGGCTGACCCACTGACCCGATATTGATTATGTACTTTTCGGCAGGATCGAGCCTGAAACGGTAATTGACAGAACCGGGAAAGATGCAGCGAAGGTTTGAGGTGATAATGCATGGAAGATGGGTATGGCCGCAGAAAATCAGCCAGTCGGTTTTTTCGAACATGCTTTGCAACCGGCCGGTTTCCCAGGTCCCTGCATAGGTGTCCGGGAATACATATTCGCTGATCGGATCGAGGACCGATCCATGGACAAATACGGCACGGTCCTGCGCGTGGGTCCTGGCAAGGGTTTCGATAAAATCCCATCGCGCCGGCACGGTACGTTCCAGTACCAGACATGGCGGGGTTGTATCCCGGCACGCGCAGGGGAAATAGTTTATCTTGGGGAGTATGTCCTCTGAGGTCCTTTCGGCCAGCGAGGGCGCCATTTTGTCCTGCGTAAACCTGATTGCCTCAGCGGCAATCGGATTGAATCCGGTCGGGCCGTAAACCAGAGCAAAGTCATGGTTTCCCATCAGGGAAACCGACGCTTTGCTCATTACCATATCAACGCATGCTTCAGGGTCAGGACCATACCCGACAATGTCGCCCAGGCACATGATATCGTCAACACCCTGTGATTCTATGTCGTTGCACACACAGCTCAGTGCTTCAAAATTGGCATGAATATCACTGATCAGGGCTTTCATATACTGTCCGGATAAATAGTGAACGCATTATTTCATGCTTTTGGGCACATAATCTTTCAGGTGGCCCAGGCTCGATTCTTCCCGCAGACGTTTCAGCGCGGATTCCTTGATTTGCCGTACCCGCTCACGAGTCAGATTCAGCCGTTCACCGATCTGGTCAAGCGTATGAGGAAGCTCATCGCCTAATCCAAAATACAACCTGACAATGTCCTTTTCCCGGCTGGTGAGAATATCCAGGTTTTTCTTGACGTTTTCCTGATACGACTTGTCCATGATTTCTTCATCGGGCCGATCGTTTTTGTCATCCCGCAGAAGGTCGATCATGCTTGCATCATCACCCGTATCAAAAGGAGCGTTGAGCGACAGGTGACGGTTCCCGATCCTGAGCGAATCTTTGATATTGCCGATATCCAGCGATAATTCATCGGCGATCTCATCAAAGTCGGGATCGCGACCGTAGCGCTGCTCAAGCCGTTCCTCGGCCCGGCCGATCTTGTGGATCAGTCCCACCCGGTGAAGTGGAACATTGACAATCCGGGACTGTTCGGCGAGCGCCTGAAGGATTGCCTGACGGATCCACCAGACTGCATACGAAATGAACTTGAAATTCTTCTTTTCATCAAAACGCTTTGCAGCCTTGATCAGGCCGAGGTTCCCCTCGTTGATCAGGTCGATAAGTGCCATTCCCTGGTTCTGGTAATTCCGCGCAACACTGACAACAAAACGGAGGTTTGCCTGAACCAGCTTTTCAAGCGCTTCTTTATTGCCCTTTTTAATCCCCTTTGCCAGTTTCGCCTCTTCATCGGATTTCATAGGCTTGTACTGGCTGATCTCTTTTAAATAAAGATCAAGGAACTCTTCTTCAGGAATCGAATATGCCCTTTTCATTGCACGCTCCTGTTTCTATATAACGCATTGATATTTCAATTGTTACAGAAAATGTTCATTTCCCCTTCGAATGGTGGTATCTCTCATTCAAACTACGGTTATTGCTCTTTAATATTTTAAATACTCCGCAGCCTGATTAAAAAGTTTCGTAGTGTACAATTTCTTCCAACTCTTTGCGAGGTCTTATCTTATGCTCTTTGGCCGGGTAGCCCAGGGGCGTAAAAACCACCGGCTCCATCCCCTCGGGCAGCCCTAAGACCTCCTTTGCTGCCTGCGGATCGAACGCTCCGATCCAGCAGGTCCCAAGACCGGCTTCTGTCGCGGCCAGAACCATGTGGTCCATCGCAATGGCCGCGTCAACAAAGCCATATGATTTCCGGTCCATCCGGCACCAAGCGCTTGCCGTTTCAATGCACACGGCGATAATCACCGGGGCCGAGAGGAACCATTCTCTGTCGTAAACTCTTTTCATTCTGTGTTTCGTACTTTCGTTTTTAATCACGACGAAATGCCACGGCTGAATATTGCATGCTGACGGCGCCAAGCGACCGGCTTCAAGAACAGCGCCGATTTTTTCATCTTCAACAGGCTTGTTTTCATACCCTCGTACCGAAAACCGGGATTTTACAATATCCAGAAAAGACATTTTTTCCTCCTGTATCTATAAAAGTCCAAAAAAAAACCGCCGTCGAATTTCTCCGGCGGCGGTTCTGGATTTCCTGATTTTCTGTTTTTCAGGTAATTTCCCGCTCCCGCCGCCAAAGTGAACAGGCCAACGCATGGACCGTAAGCATATCATTAAATACCGCCGGTTTAAGCCAATTGCCATATTGTATAGTTGTTCTGCGCAGTGCCATAAATACGTAACCTTGATACAATTTTCCTGTTTGGTGCTTAATATACCATCAAAAACAAAATTTGTCAATATTTTTTTGTCGAAAAAAGCATGGTTTCGATTCTATCCGGGGACCGCTTGCCTGGCTTGAAGAAGCACGATTGTGCATCAAGTGCTGTATTGTAAAAAAAGCACAACATCCGTTGCTGAGCTATATCGATGAAAATAAATTCAAAGTGTTTCTTTTCGATATCGGGCTTCTCAATTGCCTTCTGGACATACCCGGAGAGAGCATTCTTGAAAAAAGAATCGGGCATTATAAAGGTTATATTTTCGAGAACTTTATCGCTCAGGAAATATATGCGAAAACAAATAAACGGCTTATATCATGGAATGAAGGAATCGCGGAGGTTGAATTCCTCATTACAAAAGGAGCGGATATAATTCCAATTGAAGTAAAATCTGCTGCTAAGTCGAAGCGGGCAAGAAGTCTCGATTCATTTATCAAAAGGTATCATCCTCCACTGGCATACAAGCTGACCCGCGGCAATTATGGATATGAACCCGAAAGAAAGATAGTAACCGTGCCGGTTTATTGCGGTGAAAAAATTTTTACATAGCTTATATCGCTGTCTTTCGTGCAACAGCATGAAATAACGCTTTTCCGATTTTAATTTTCATCACTTGCATATACAATCGCTTATTCTTATTTTGAAAGCTTAATATCTGAATCCCGCAGTTGGATGCGGCGCTGAGGCCACTATTTTAAAACACCGGTATTTCATGCCGGGACCCGAAAAATTTATTCAATGATATTTATCGAAAGCTGACGACCGATGTCACAACAAAAACGCCCCAACATTCTCTGGGTCTCCTTTGAAGACACCAATCCGTATTATCACTGCTACGGCGATCCTGTAGCAAAAACGCCCAATCTCGACCGTCTGGCGGCAGAGGGCTGCCGGTGGACCAACTGTTTTTCCACGGCCGGCGTGTGCTCTCCCGCCCGTTCGGCGATTATCACCGGAATGTATCCGGTCTCCATAGGTACGCATCATCACCGGACTAAACACACAAATCCTGCGACGCCCGACATGCCGACGCCCTATGAGGCCGTGCCGCCTGCGTATGTCACGTGCTTTACCGAGTATCTCCGGGCTGAAGGTTACTATTGCTGCAACAATAAAAAGACCGATTACCAGTTCGAGCCGCCGATTACCGCGTGGGATGAGACCGGTCCTGAGGCGCACTGGCGAAAGCGCCCGGATCCGGATCAGCCGTTTTTTGCGGTATTCAATCCTGCCGGCACGCACGAAAGCGGCCTGTGGCCGGAGATTCGTCCTGAATTTACTTATGATCCGTCACAAGTCCCGGTGCCGCCCTATTTCCCGGACACGCAAAAAGTGCGGGAAACGCTTGCCCGCATGTACACCAATATCGAAAATAACGACACAATTCTCGGTGAGCGCCTGAAGGAGCTTGAAGAGGACGGCCTGGCGGACAACACCATTGTCATGCACTGGAGCGACCACGGCCCTTTACCGAGAGGGAAGCGGTGGCTTTATGATTCGGGAATTCATGTCCCGCTTATAGCCCGGTGGCCCGGCCAGATTGAACCGGGTACCGTTCTTGACGATGTCGTTTCAACAATTGATCTCGGGCCGACCATGCTCTCCTGCCTGGATTTACCGATACCCGCGCACATGCAGGGACAGGCGTTCCTGGGTGCACAGGCAAAGCCTGCCCGGAAATATGTCTTTGCAGCGCGGGACCGCCGGGATGAAGCATACGACAGAGTGCGTGCAGTACGGGACAAGCGGTTCAAGTATATCAGGAATTATCATCCCGAACAGCCGTACCTCCTCTGGATCCCCTACCGGAACAAACTCCCGATTCTTCAGGAGATGT
>WJKA01000507.1 GCA_014729375.1 Chitinivibrionales bacterium | reverse complement strand
GATGGAGCCACCAGACAACAAAATAGAGAATCGACTCGATCCCGAGGGTGACAAGCACCCAGAGCATAATCCGGTGGCCTGCGCTTATAGTATCAAGGCATTCGGGTTTCTTATTCGGCATGAGGCAATGTCGGTCCTTTATAGTTGGTAACTTTTTTCTGATTCCACTGCTTTTGATCCCACCAGCACTGGTACACATCACCGTCACTCTCGAAAATCGTGTAAATGTAAAAGGACGACCCGTTCTCGAATTCATGATGATGCCCTACTGCAGAAATCGCCTGCGCAGCCTTCTCTTCAGAATCGGGCCTGAGCACTCCAGGCGACACCCGGAGAATAACATCGATAATAAGCAGAATCGCAACCACCAGTAGCGCAAGCGCTATAAAATTTTTCTTGATATTCAGTGGGTCCCCGTTTTCAGTCATGGCAAAACCTCCAATTTGTAAAGATTGTATCTTCTGCTCCGAAGCTTGGAGTAGTGGAGTAGTGGAGTAGTGGGCACTTTATACATTCACCACTTCATCTCTCCATTTCTCCATCACTCCAACTCTTCCCCTATTTTACCCACATAAGCTGTTGCAAACGCGCCTGTGCATCTTTATTGCCCGGATCGGCCTGCAATGCCTGCTCATAAATGCGGATTGCTGCTTTATACTTTCCCTGCCATTCAAGGACTTTTCCTTTGCCCATAAATCCTCGCGCGTCTTTGGGGGCAAGTGCAATGACTTTGTCGTACTCCGCAATCGATTCATCGAATTGTTTCATCCAGCTTAATACTTCCGCCAGGTTGAGTCGCGCATCGATTTCATGTTTTTCAGAAGGTTGCGCCGTACAAATTGCTTTGTATATATCGACGGCTTCTTTGAATTTTTTATCCCAGCTTGTTATGATACCGAGCTGGATCCATGATTCGAAATCCCTGGGATCTTTTTCCAGCAATGCCTGATACTCTTCAATTGCCTGATCATACTTGCGGTTCCAGCCAAGCGCCTGCGCGTAGCCTGCGCGAACGTCGCGATTATCAGGATATGTTTCGACAAGCTTCCTGAATTCCTCCACCGCTTTTTTAAATTGACGATTACGGGCAAATGCAGTGGCGTATCGTATCTTGATATCCATATTCTCCGGCGATTCCGCTATTGCTTTTTTCAAATACTCTTTGGCCTCTTCCATATAGTTAAGTTCATAATACGATATGCCGAGAAGCTGCGAAGCTTTCGGAGATGAATCGCATTTTTTTAAAGTCATGATTACTTTTTTGTACTTTTTCTGGCCGAAAAGCGCTGTGCCTTTTTCCAGACATTCATCCTGTGCAAAAAGAAGTGAAACAGAAACGAAAACGGCAGCACCGGCCGGTGCAATAGCTCGCTTCAGTATGGAAATGCTGTGCATGATAACTCCTTTGGTTTTTATTTAAAGCTCCGTTTGATTGTCAGTGAAATCGTATGAAGAGAATAGCTGTCTTCGGTAAGGTATGCCCATTTTTTGTAGGGGAAACCGAAATAATCATAGGATACCGCCACCAGGGTCTTACCGGTGATATTGCATTTCAACTCCGAAGAAAACGTTAGTGGTCCGGTAAACTTTTCAGTGTAGACCGGAAAATATCTGCGGTCATAAGCCGCAATTGTGTCGGGAACAATAAAATTGCCTTCATCCTCACTTGCCGGATGATATACAAGTTCCTGCTTTGAATAAAACGGAAATGCGATATCTGCATGCAAAATCAGCGAATTGTTGGCAAATGCATAAGCACCGGCAAGAGAAGCGATATGTGCAAGCATTTTACGGGGACTGGGATACGGATAATATGCCCATTCATAAAACGCGTATTCTTGCGGAGGAAAAGCATACGGATCGCTTACGGAAGTATAATTAGTCATTACTTTTCTGTCATAATGCGTATGCGTCCATGAGAATGCATAGCCGACATAAAGAGGTTTGATAATATTTCGGTAGACATAGGCATAAAACGTGTTTTTGCTGTTGTTTTTAAGCGTATCGGTGTCAACATTAATGCCTTGCCTGCCGGTAGCAGTATATGATGAGTCAAGTACTGAGGAATTCGGGGACAGGTATTCACGACGGAAATTAGCCGCCGCAGCCATCTTTGGTCCCATGGTCCAATTGCAATCCACTGCATAGCCGTACGAAGCGACCCTGTTTTTAATTGCCGGCCCGTTGAACATGGAGTGCGTATACCAGATTTCAGGCGTCAGCTTTACATTCTGTATGAACCGGCTGGCCGGCAGGGGAAGAGTACTTTCAATGGTGAGTGCTCCGCGAGGCTGGGCCGTCCAGTCAAGTACCCGGTCAGCGCCGCCTTCCATATCGATTAACAGGTGGTTTTTCAGTGTCCGCCATTCCGCACCGATACATCCGGAGGCGATCTGTCCTCTGAGATGGGTGATACCTGAAACCGGTTCCTGAGTAGCGTCGAGATATGCAAGTGATGTTGTCAGCTTGAGGGACCGGTTCAATCCAAGTTTACCTGCAAGCTCAGTTTCCCATCCGTGGGTGGCAATGCCGTCAAAACGGTACGATGTTTTTGTCGAAAGCAGCTCAATATTTGCTGCTGAAACCGACAGGCAGGCAATGCAGATATATTCCGCTGCGTAAAGAAATCCCCGTACAGCGCGCCTATTCAATTTTCTTTCCTTTCGGTAATGCAGTTTCAATATATGCAAGAATCTCCCGTGCTGCCCGGTACACGCCGGTCTGATTCCAGTGCGCATCCTGCTGGAAATAGAGCAACGACGGGTCCTCGACCTGTTTGTAGGTATCCCGTAAATCGATTATCGGAACACCGGCCCTGGAAAGCCGCGGAACAAGATCATCAAAAAGGTACAGTGCCGGTGACGGCCCCTGGACCATACGGACTTTACTGGGTATAAGAAGGAGAATGAATCCGATACCGTGCGACTCGGTCTTTTTCCAGGCATCGATGATATATCGCTCTGTTTTCTGAACGAGCTCTTTTTGCGACGGCTTCTTTCCCAGGCCTTTTGGAAAAAAATTGTTCATAGTGTTCAGGTAAACGTTATTGAGTCGTGGACAAGCGCGCAATTGATCGTAAGGGAACCCCCGCTTGATTGCCGGACCGCACCAGGTGCCGCTGTGATACTCAAACCAGCCAATTTCAGTCTTCCGCCACGCTTCAAAATCGGGAATGAGTGCAAAAGACACTTCATTGAGCCCGTAGATAATCCATTTTGGTTTCTCCGGAAGCGCATACTTTTCCAGTGCGATATTATATTGTGGAAGCGTGAATCGTCCGTGAGCAAAACTGTAGTACGAATAGCCGTTAAGGGCAAAATACTCGTGAAACAGTTTCTGCGCTCCGCCTATATACGATGCCCCGATGCCGATAATATCCACCGGTTGCCCGCTCTCCCTATATGCCACTGCCTCTTTGCTGTTGGCAAAGCCGATATCATCGGTAGTGATCGCTCCGGCAGGAACATCACCCCAGGCGACCACCACATTGTCACGTTCAGAGATCGATGGCTTCCAGAGAAAACCCAGCTCGGGATGTTCCACCTGATATTTCTGGACAGCCCGTATTTCAGGCGCAGGCTCATAGGGAATGGGGATGCCGATACGAAGCGCCGTAGCTTTGCCGGTTTCCAGATTGCGGACGATTTTCCAGTCGAGGCTGACTATCACCTGAACGGTAAGTACCAGCAGACAGAAAAGAAGAATGTCCCTTATAAAACGGTGCATATCATTTTCCTAAAATTGCAGATAAATAAATCCCGATTCAAATTCCGGTCGAAGGTTGATAATCGCAATGATCATTGCTGTGTATGCGGCCCATCGTATCCACCGCGGATACTGCATCAGCCAGACAATACCGCTCTTTTTCCGGCGGACAAACTGTGCAATAAGCAAGAAGCCAATAAGGACCACCGCAAGCGTAAGATCGCTCTGCCTGAACAGGTTCAATGCGGTTAAACTGAGCCCGTCAAACAGATGGCTTACTATAAAGAGTGCATCGGTGATACTCGATGCCCTGAAAAATATCCAGGCAAAGGTTATCAGATGAAAAGTCAAGCCGGTGCGGAGCGCTTTGCGTATACCCGGATACCGGTCGAGATTGATTGCAGCAGTCAAGGCTGACGCAGGTTTTGCAAGCAGCCGCTCGCCCGCAAGGTATATTCCGTGTAATGCGCCCCACAGAATAAAAGTCCATCCCGCGCCGTGCCATAGACCGCTGATCACAAAAACAATCATGACATTGCGGAGCCATTTGACAAGTGATACCCGGCTACCGCCCAGCGGGATATACAGATAATCGCGAAACCACGTGCTGAGCGATATATGCCACCGTCGCCAGAAATCGCTCACCGATATCGCAGCATAGGGGCGGTTGAAATTGCGCATGGTTGAAAAGCCCAGGATCCGCCCTGCACCGATCGCCATGTCGGAATATCCCGAGAAATCGCAGAAAATCTGAAATGAATAACAATAGGTTGCGACAATAAGCGCCAGGCCCGGATACTCCTGCGGCGCAAGATATACCCAATTGACAACAGTTGCCAGGTTGTCGGCAATGACCATCTTTTTGAAGAGCCCCCATATAAAGAGCGCAGCGCCGTCACGGAAACGCCCGGGATCGGGGGTGTGCTTATTGTCAAGCTGCGGAAGAAAATTGCCCGCCCGTTCGATCGGGCCGGTTAAAAGCTGCGGGAAAAACGAGACATACAATGCAAACCGGGTGAAACGCCGTTCGGCAGGAATTGTCCCCCGGTACACATCGATACCGTAACTGATTGTCTTGAATATAAAAAAAGAGAGACCTACCGGCAAAAGAAATTTCAGTTGCGGCACCGGATAGATGATACCAAAGCTGTCGAAAAGATTCCGCAGCTCGCCGTTGAAAAAATTGAAATACTTGAAAAATATCAATACACCGACATTGAGTATGATACCGGCAGTCAGCAGAAGTTTTTTTCTGCTGTGGTCCTGTGCGGCTGCAACAGCATTAGCTATTATAAAGGTGATCAGGGTAATCGGAAAAAGCAGGGTTACATAGGATAGGCCCCAGGTGAAATAGAAATAGTAGCTGGCTGCTAAAAGCACCAGGTGGCGGAACCGCCGGGGGGCGGTAAAATAAGCCCCCAGGATTATTACAAAGAAAATGAGAAATTGAAACGAATAAAAGAGCATGGTAGCCCGTTACGATTAATTACTTTTCTGATAACGTCTCAGTTTTCGTGGTTTGACACTGCTTTTCTTTCTCAGATTATCAGCACGATCGAAATCCTCTTTTGCATTTTCAGAATTATTCCGCCATTCATGCAGTTGTCCTCTGAGAGTGTAGGCGTCGGCATGTGACGGATTTTCATTGATAACTGCGTTGACTTCTTCCATGGCTTTGTCGATATCACCGAGCCATGCCATGATTTCCGCCCTTTTGACCCGGGCGCTGGTACGGGCTACCCGCAATGCGTTGTCATTTTCGATTATTTCCGTGTAAAATTTAATGGATTCATTGAGCTTTTTCATCCATGAAAGCAACTCGGCCTTTTTCATCAACACAAACGGCATATCATTGTTTTCGCTAAGGATTTCATCGTATACTTTCAGCGCCTTTGTAAAGTTGCCGGTACTCGAATAATAATTTGCCGATTGCATTTTATAAAGTATCGATTCTTTATCGGCT
>WJKA01000506.1 GCA_014729375.1 Chitinivibrionales bacterium | reverse complement strand
TTCGATGGAAAAGTATCTGGACGAACGGGTAAATGAAATCAAGCGGATGGTCTCTGAATATATCCGCGGCTTTTATTCGTCAAGCCACACGGATAATGCCGCGTTCCGTCTGAAAAAAGACCATACAGAACGTGTCGCAAAAGAAATTATTTCAATAGCACAGTCGCTTCAACTTGACGGAGAGAACTGCATCCTTGCGGAGATTATCGCATATCTTCATGATATCGGCCGATTCAGGCAGTTCGCCACATATAAGACATTTGTCGATAAAAAATCGGAAAACCATGCTGAAATCGGCGTTAGAGAAATAAAAAGAAATGGTTTTCTGAAAAATCTTTCGGCAGAGTGGAGAACGGTGGCTGTTAACGCGGTGTCCATTCATAATCGTGCAGCGATTCCGGAAAACCTCGACAGCAAATCGCTCTTTTTTGCAAAGATGCTCCGTGACGCAGACAAAATTGATATTCTCCATGTTGTCACCAGCTATTATACTGGTAACAACGGTGTTCGCAATACGGCGCTTGAGCTCGATCTTCCCGATACCGGTTCTGTTTCTGATGATATCTACAATGATGTCATGCAAAGGAGGGTTGCGCGCAGCGAAAAAATGAGGTCCCTCAACGACTTTAAACTGCTTCAAATGGGATGGATATTTGATCTTAATTTCACGCGCACTTTTCAGATTTTCAAAGAGAGAGAATACCTTGCAAAAATCTATTCGGTTTTACCTCATACGCCGAAAATGCAGCACCTGTATAATACAGTAAGCACATTTCTTGATCGGAATTCTGAAAATGAAAAATTACTACAGCACCTATGACAAATTGAAAAACAGGCATCATACGCAATGCATGTTTAATAATGATAACGGCCGTGCAGGAGATAAACTGAAAATATCATTCAGCGATAAGGGAGAGCTCAACGGTACATTTGATTGTCAGGAATCGTTTCAGGGCTACGACGGCCTTATGCATGGCGGCATGATTGCAGCGATAATCGACTCGGCCATGGCAAAGTGCCTCATGGGTCATGGAATCCTGGGATTTACCGGCCGGATGAATATCAGATATCTCAAACCGGTGCAGGCCGGAAACAGGATCGGAATAAAATGCCGAATCACGGAAAGCTACAAGGAATTGTACAAAATCCAGGCAGAAATCACCCAGGATTCGGCATGCGGCGCGCACGTGACTGCTAATGCACGCTTTTACAGAATAAATTGATATCAGCTTTTAGCCATATTTATTGCCCAAGCTTTCATTCAGGGGTTGATTTAACCGCCTTTTTGCTCTCTTCCCAGAAGCAATCCATTTCTTCGAGCGGGGCCTGTCTGATATCTTTGCCGAGTCCGGTGTATTTATCCTCGATATAGCGAAAGCGTTTAATGAATTTCTTAACGGTCATGCGCAACGCATCTTCGGCGCAGATTTTATTATGGCGGGCGACATTTACAAGCGCAAAGAGTATGTCGCCGAGCTCCTCCATCGCATTATCCTGATCGCCTTTTTCCAGCGATTCTCTGAATTCCCCGAACTCTTCCTCCACTTTATCGAGCACCGGTTTCAGGTCGGCCCAGTCAAAACCCACGCGTGCGACACGGCGCTGTACTTTTTCAGCACGAAACAACGCAGGAAGCGCCTCGGGAACGCCGTCAACAATATATTTGCGGTCCTCCATGCCTTTTTCTTTTCGCTTGATTTCCTCCCAGTTGTTGAGGACTTCGCCCGTTGAAGAAACTTTGGTATTGCCGAACACGTGCGGATGGCGCCTGATTATTTTTTCATTTATGCCCCGCGCAACATCATCGATAGTGAACGCCTCCCGCTCGGAAGCTATCTGTGCATGAAGAACCACCTGGAGAAGAAGGTCCCCGAGTTCCTCTTTCATCTTCTCATCATTGTCCCTCTCGGCGGCTTCAAAGAATTCATACGTTTCGTCAAGAAGACAATTGAGTATGCTTTTATGTGTCTGTTCCCTGTCCCACGGACATCCTCCAGGCCCTCTGAGGCGGGCTATTATTTCGATAAACCGGTCAATTTCCTGTGACATTGCTTCTCCTGAATAGTGGAATGTAAAAAGTTGTTTTCGTCGCGTATAGCAAGTCGTAGTTCAAAGCGCAGCGACGGCCGGTCGTTCTTCCTCACCCTTCCCAGGTTCCTTTTCCCATACGAAGGACCTCCGGCGTGTCTCCTGTCAAGTCAACGATTGTCGAGCCGCGCGGATCGGGCAATGGACCGATATCCAGCATGACATCGACCTCGCTCATCACCGCGGGCTTGACCGTTTGGGGGTCTCCCCGCTGTTGCCCGGGAATATTTATCGATGTATTGGCAAGCGGCTCGCCGATCACGGCCACAATGTCGCGACAGACACGGCAGTCGGGTATCCGTATACCGACCGTTTTACGCTTCGGGCTGATCTTTTTCGGCACATATTTTGTTGCCGGAAGAATAAACGTATAGGGGCCGGGAAGGTATCGTTTCATGAGTTTGAAATGGGCGTTGCTTATTCTGGCAAACATGCTTGCCTGGGAAAAATCAGCACAGATATAGGAAAAAAGCCGTTTCTTGTCTTTTTTAAGGAGTGCCCCGATTTTTGCCACCGCTTTTGAGTTGCTTGCGCACGCGCCCATTCCATACACAGTATCCGTAGGATATACGCAGATACCGTTTTCATTTTTCAGAATAGTGCCAACCTGAGATAAAATTCGCTGCTGCGGATTGCAGGGATGAACTTCGTAATGGATCATGCGCTTTTAGAAACGATCTTTTCTATTTCGCCATCCCCGGGAAACCGGCCGAGTTTCTTTTTAGAAAAAATCAATTCATTATCCTTTTCAACTTCAAAAACACCGCCGCTTGATTCGATCAACTCTGAATCGCCCCCGAACGCGCGTTTCAACTCGTCTGCCAGACCGGCAGCGCGAGGATAATAATTTCACATCCCGCAATAAGTAATTCTGAATTTCATACAAGCTCCTTTTTATGTTGTAAGTAACGTATTTACATGCGTGCATACGGCGTCGGCAAGACCTGCGGGATTATATCCTCCCTCAAGCACGGACACGAGCCGTCCTTTGCAGTATTTTCCGGCGATATCGAGTGCAATCCGGGTCATTTCCGCAAAACCGGAATCGGTGATCCGCAAATTGCCCAGCAGATCGTTTTCTCTACTGTCAAATCCTGCCGAAATCATGACCAGGTCGGGCCTGAAACCGGTTTTTTCCAGTGATGGAACAAACACATTGTTCCACACGTCAAGAACCTCCCGGTCGCCGCTGTATGGTTCCAGCGGACAATTCAGCGTGTATCCGTCACCGGGGCCTCGTCCCGTTTTTCCCGGATCGCCGGTACCGGGATACATCCAGAACACATGGGTTGAAAAATAAAATACCGAGGGATCATCATAAAATGCCCATTCGGTGCCGTTTCCATGATGAATGTCCCAGTCGATAATCAGAATATTGCTGCACGGGTAAGCGTGTTGAGCATACCGTGCGGCAACAGCGATATTATTAATAAAACAGAAACCCTCACCCTGGTTCCTACCGTCATAGTGAATTCCGTTATTATGTGCATGATGCCCTGGAGGGCGGAGCGCACAGAAAACATTTTCACATTTGCCCGAAAAAACGGCATCAATTCCCGCAAGTGCTCCTCCGGCAGAAAGCATTGCAATTTCGTGCGTTTTCGAATCTTCGTTCAGCGAATTGTAATGGTCCTGTGAATGAACAATCGATACATATTTTCTGATTCCGGCCATATCCCGTTCAGGTGACAACCAAACAACTTTGTCATCAAGACCATCCCGGGCCATTTTATCACGGATTGCTGCAAGCCGCTCCGGCGATTCCGGATGTCCTGGTGTCAAAATATGGTCCCGGTATTTCTCATCATAAACAAAACCGGTCTTATGCGTAACGCCGCTCATTACCCCGCCTTCAGGATCGTGTTCCATCCCGGCCCCAATTTCATAATCACCACATAAAATACACTATGAAAAAGAGCAGGAGTAGGCCGTTTTAACCACCGGCCGCACACACGCGTGGTTTACTCGGAGAAGGGATCGTAGTATTTTAGTACTTACTGCCTGATGGCTGTTAAGAAATCGAAAGGACCCTGCACGGTATGGCGCTGGAAATCAACGAGCGGAAATACAATTCAAACCCCCTTCTTGAACTTGTCGGAAGGGTTGTAGATGTCGATGTTAAAAAGCTGGCCAGAAAGCTCGAATCAATTTATAAAAAAAATCCTTCATCGATTATTATCGATGTCACGCGGACCAATTTCATGGACAGCCACGGTCTTGGAATTATCGTCTATTATCACACCCGCATGCAGTCGGAAAACAAAAAGGTAATTGTGCTGAATGCCAATACCAATCCACGTTCCTATATTAACCGTCTCTTTGAACTGACTAACCTGAATAAAGTGCTTAATGTTGTTCAGGAACTGAGGTAGCGCTGTCCCGGCAGACCATGGTGCGGTAATTCAACTTTGCGGAAGGTAATCTTCGGAGACATATATTCCGATTATTCTGTCGATGTTGAGCAATTCGAGTGTGTCGAACAATCCGGGATTCGGCTCGATAATGCACAAGTCACCGCCGGTTCCGACAATTCTGTTATAGCAGTCGATCAATACCTTGAGTGCGCCGCTGTAGATATATGATGCGGAAGTAAAGCTTACAGCAATTTTTTTGCGGCCTTTGTCAAGATACAGGCAGATAAGGTCTTTCAGCTCCGAAAGATCGGTTATCGAATTGCCTCCGTCGATTTTCAATATTTGATATACGCCTCGAGCATATGTTTCGATATGAATCGGGGACTCGTGAGATGCAGTTTCATTCATGGCATACCCCTCATGGCATTCAAAAATCGTGCTTCCGATACTCAATATAATGGTATTTTCCCGGCAATAATTTGTCAAGATTTGTGAAGAAAAACAATTTACAGGACGGTTTTAATATGCTCGAATGCATTGCGGAAAATCGCCACGCCCGCGCCTTCCTCAGGAAGGTTTTCCCGGGTCCAGCGGGGATGGTTTGTTTTATGGAGATACGCTTCCGGATGAGGCATAAGGCCGAATATTCTTCCCGTGGGATCGCACACGCCGGCAATGCCCGATTGAGAACCGTTCGGATTGTGCGGATACTCAAGCGTGGGCGTAGTGTTTCCCGGCTCAACATAGCTGAGGACCACCTGGCCCTTTGCCTTTATCGTATCGAGCAGTTCGGTGTCCCGGGCAATAAATTTGCCTTCACCGTGGCGCACCGGAAGGTATACTGTATCGATATTTTTTGTAAAAACACAGGGCGATTCAGCATTCACGTGCAGATTTACCCAGCGGTCCTCAAATTTCCCACTGTCATTGAACGTGAGCGTCGCCTGCTGTACGGTATAGATTTTCCCCACTGCAGGTATCAACCCCAGCTTGATCATTAATTGAAAGCCGTTGCAGATACCGAGAATCAGCTTGCCGTCATCAATAAAACCGGCAAACTGCCGTATTACGGGCGAGTTGTCTCTTCGCGACACACTGTTGAGCAACCGGTTGGCCTGCGCCTGTCCGGAACCAAGATCATCGCCGTCAAGAAACCCCCCGGCAAGGATTAACAACGTGTAGGCATCAAGGACTGCATCACCATTGAGTAACTCCCAGACGGTCACAATATCGATTTTTTCAAAGCCGGCCAGGCGGCATGCCTGCGCGGTCTCCGTTTCGCAATTGGTACCATTTCCTGAGAGGATTATTGCCGATGGTTTTACCATTATCCCCACTCCGGAGTACTAAAAGTCAATTGTTGCCTTCCAGGCGGCTTTCGCATCAATACGGGAAAATGCACAGAATTGGTCCCCTGTTGATCCTTTTATGGTTATCATATCCCCTTTTTGTACGGTGCCGATCTGTGCGCACGGAAGTCCCCGGGTGAGGCCTTCGAATGTTTCTGCGCACTCCTGCGGTATTTCAAGAAGAAGCCTTGCGGGTGATTCCGAAAAAACAAGCTCGGTATCGGTGGTGCACCCCTGCTGCGGAATCTCCGCCAGTTCAATCGATGCACCGAACTCGCCTGAGAAACACATCTCGGCAAGCGCGACGCCCAGACCGCCGTCGGAAATATCATGACATGCACGAACCAGCCCCTTTGAAATGGCCGTATGTATGCACCGGTATATTTTTAAAGATCGCGCTGGTGAATGGACCCGGGGCACCATGCTGTCGCTCATACCTTTCATCAAAGCATACTCGCTTGCGCCCAGCTCCCGGTATGTGTTGCCGATAATATAGAGGTAATTTCCCGCGTTTTTCAGATCCATAGTGACGGCCCGGCGCACATCGTCAATTTTACCGACAACGCTCACCAGAAGTGTCGGTGGTATGGAAATCCGTGTATCGCCGATCCGGTAATCGTTTTTCATGCTGTCTTTGCCGGAAATCAAGGGGACAAGATAATGAAGGCACATATCGTGCAGTGCCTGGTTGGCGCGAACAAGCTGTGCAAGCTTGTATTCACCATCGGGATTACCCTCATGCGCAATTGGATCGCACCAGCAGAAATTATCAAGCGCGGCCAGATGATCCGGGTTTACTCCTGCGGCCACTGCATTCCTGACCGCCTCATCCACCGCGCACGTGGCCATCGCATACGTGTCGATATCACTGTATCGCGGGGCAATGCCGTGAGAAACAACCACGCCTTCGAACGAATCGAGCAACGGACGAACTACTGCGGCATCAGAAGGCCCGTCATTGCGGACGCCGCAGAGCGGCTTGACAATACTCCCTCCCTGGACCTCGTGATCATACTGTCTGACAACATATTCCTTGCTGCACACGTTAAGACGCTTGAGTATATCGATTATATCGACGGACGGACTGGATGAATGCACCGGTTCCGTGGGTTCAGGAGGCGCACTTTTCCATCGGGCAACCAGCTCCATTTTCGGCAGGCCGTTATGGAGAAAGTCCATTGACAACTCAGCTACAGTCGTGCCGTTGTATCGCACGTCAAGAAAACCATCATCGGTAAATTCACCCAGATCGGTCGCCTCAACGGCCCATCCTTTTGCCAGCGCAAGGAATGCCTCGAGTTTGCCGGGCGGGACGGCAACGGTCATGCGCTCCTGTGCCTCGGAAAGAAAGATTTCCCAGGGTTCAAGCCCGTGATACTTCAGCGGCGCCCGCTCCAGGTGTACAACCGCCCCCCCCGTATCCTGGGCCATCTCTCCCACCGACGACGACAGTCCTCCCGCACCGTTGTCGGTAATTGCATTATACAAACCGGAATCGCGCGCTCGAAGCAGGAAATCGGTCATGCGCTTCTGCGTGATCGGATCGCCAATCTGTACTGCAGTTGCCGGAGATCCTTCATGGAGCGGTTCCGACGAAAACGTAGCTCCGTGTATCCCGTCCTTCCCGATACGTCCGCCAACCATAAGGATATGGTCCCCGACACAGGCCTTTTTCTCATATCC
>WJKA01000505.1 GCA_014729375.1 Chitinivibrionales bacterium | reverse complement strand
ATCATCTGGTCACCCTTATCCCCCGCAGTGGATGTTACATATCAGATCTGAATGAAAAGGAAATCGAGGAAATATTTGAAATTCGTAAACGACTGGAGTGCATGGCTCTTGAATATGCATTCGAGCATCTGGAGCAATTGCAACTGTATGAAATCAGAGACCAATTCAATCGCTGCAAAACCATGAAAACCAGAGAGGCTGTTGAGCGGGAAATTGAGCTTGATGGTTTTCTGCATGATTTGATTGCTGTTAAATCAGGATGCAAAAATCTGGAGGAAATGCTCAAAACACTCTGGTCCCGTATCGAAATTATCAGGCAGCGTGAGGCGAAAAGGGGATTTGTGCCAATCGATGCTGCACAGGAGCATATTGAGTTGCTTGATGCGCTTATTGAGGGAGAAAAAAATGAAGCACTCCGGATTCTGGCAAGGCACATTGAAAACTCAAAGACTACTGTTTTACAACACATGAAAAACAACGGGGATTATAAGTGAATAATTGGCAAATTTCAAGATAAAAGGGATAAGAGAGTATGCAATTTCCGGAGTTTGAGAACAAAGTAGTACTTGTAACAGGTGCAACGGGAAATATAGGGACCGCCTTGTGCAAAGGCTTTGACCGGAACAGTGCTATTGTATATCAGACCGATATTCGGGAAACCGACCGGCCGCATTTTATACCCGGCGACATTTCCGATCAGTCATTTATTGCCGGGCTTGTTGAGCGGATTATGAATGAACAGGGACATATTGATGTTCTTGTAAATAATGCCGGGATTTGCCCGCGGACTCCGTTTTTTGACATACGCCTTGATGAGTGGCAGAAGGTGCTTTCTGTTAACCTGACATCGATGTTTCTTTTGAGTCAAGCATGCATGAACGTGATGCTTGCGCAGCAATCGGGCTCAATCATAAGCCTTGCTTCGCTTGCCGGTCAGGTGGGCGGTATTGCAGTTGGAGCGCATTACAGCGCTACGAAAGCTGCGATTGAATGTATGACAAAAACGCTTGCCCGGAACGGAGCGCAGGCAAATGTCAGGGCCAATGCCGTGGCTCCTGGAATAATCGATAGTGCGCTTACCGATCAGGCAACACCCGGACAGCGGGAAAATTTCACAAAGACAATACCGCTCGGGCGGCTGGGGCGTGTTGATGAAGTTGCGGGGCCGGTTCTTTTCCTTGCTTCAGACCTGGCATCGTATATTACAGGGTTTACCGTTGATATAAACGGTGGATTGAGAATGTGAAAAATGGCGGAAGCCGGAGATCGTATCATAATTGAATGTTTAATCTTTTCTGGAAAGGAGACTGCAGATGAACATTGTTCGCAAGCCGGTTATTGACCGTTTCAAGGGCAAAGTGGCTGTTGTTACCGGCGGTTCTTCGGGCATAGGAAGGGCCATTGCCGAGGAGTTGTGTAAAGAGGGTGCGCAGGTGGCGTTTACCGGTATCAGTGAAACAGGCATTTCTACTGAAAAAGAAATGAAAGAGCACGGATGGGATGTTTATTTTATCCGTGGAGACATGGCAGAGGATGCTTTCCGGCAAGATATTGTTAATAAGACGCTGGAGAAGTACGGCAAAATCAATTATCTTGTTAACAATGCATTCTCATTTGTCGCAAAAGGCGAAGATGCTTCTGTGGATGATTTTCTCCGGAGTTTTAATACAGGCCCGATCGCCTATGCCCGGATGGTCCAGTTGTGTATCGGACCCATGAAAGAGCGGGGAGGGGGCGCTATTGTTAATATGTCCAGCATTTCCGCACATATCGCGCAGATAAACCGCTGGACCTACAACACCGCCAAAGGCGCGGTCAACCAGTTGACAAAATGCCAGGCGCTCGATCTGTCAAAGCATAATATTCGCGTTAACAGTATCGATCCCGGCTGGGTATGGACCCGTGAAGTGGACAAGGCCGCGCAGCTTGACGGCGGCGGAAGGAAAAAGTGGGAACCGGCCTGGGGTGCATATCACATGCTCAGGAGGACGGCCGAACCGGTCGAGTGCGCCGGCCCGACCCTGTTCCTTCTCAGCGACGATGCTTCATTTGTCACCGGAGAACATCTTATGGTCGATGCGGGCTACTGCTCGATGGGTCCCGAGGGTATCGGCGAAACAACAGTGAATGCGGGAAGCTGGTAAAGAAAAAAAACTGAAACCATGATATCAAAGTGTGTTCCGTTATTCTGCTTGGTAAGGCGCTAAATGCCTGCGGTGCTATCTTTTTTCATGGCATTTTTTGAGGACGAATTCAGAATTTTGATTGTATAAAAAGGGAGGGTCCGATGATAGATTTCCCCATAGTTGACGGCCATCTTCATGTCTGGGATGTTGACCGCTGGTATTATCCGTGGCTGGATGACGTTCCTGTTCTCAAGAAGACGTATTTATTGAAAGATTATCATGAGGCAACAGGACCCGTGCAGGTCGAAAAGATGGTCTTTGTTCAATGTGAAATCGAACCGTCCAGATACATGGAAGAGGTTGAATGGATTACCGGGCTGGCGACCGGTGAAGACAAACGAATAAAAGGCATTGTCTCCTGGTGCCCGCTCGAAAAAGGTGACGGGGCCCGTGCGGAGCTCGAAAAACTCGCGGCAAATCCGCTGGTCAAGGGCATACGGCGGATCATCCAGTTCGAGCCGGACATGGAGTTCTGTCTCAAGCCGGATTTTATCGCGGGTGTCAATATGCTCCCCGACTACGGCATGACATTCGATATCTGCATCGATTACCGTCACACAAAAGTCGCCGCGCAGTTTGTCGACAAGTGCTCCGACGTTCCCATGGTCCTCGATCACATCGGAAAACCGGGGATCGCAAAAGGCCTGCTCGATCCGTGGCGTAATGAAATAAAAGAGCTGGCAAAACGGCCTAATGTCATGTGCAAAGTCTCATCACTGGCAACCGAGGCCGACCATGAACACTGGACTGTTGATGATATCCGTCCCTATGCCGACACTATCTTCGATGCCTTTGGAATCGAGCGTTGCTTTTTCGCCGGCGACTGGCCTGTTTCAGGTATGGCGGCAACCTTTCCTCAATGTGTCGAAACAGTGGAAGAACTGGTAAAAGGCGCATCACAGGATGAATGCAAGGCACTTTTTCACGACAACTGCGAGCAATTTTACAAAGTATAGAATTGAAATGTTCATGTGTTTTTGGCAATATTTCGATACGAAACACTGTTTTTTCTGAACGGGGCTGTAAAAGGCACTCGGCAGCGGTGAATGTACGGTGGTGTGCCGACCGGTACGAATGGAGTGGGATGAGCAACCGCGAATCGATGTAATTTATACGTAGCAGTCAATCATGCAGGCACAATGAGTAGATTATGCAAAAATACAAGGTCCTGGTGACCGATCATGTATTTGACGATTTCGATATTGAGCGGGAGGTTCTTTCCCGCGCGGGTGCCGGCTTATTCGTAAACCAGTTCCGCAGTGTCGATGAATTACTTCCCCATGTCGGTGATATTCATGGGCTGCTCAACTGTTATCTCGGCCCCTTGGACAGACGGTTGTTTGACGCTGCTCCGTCGTTGAAAGTCATCTCCCGGTATGGGATCGGCCTTGATACAATTAACGTAGAGGATGCTACGCAGTACGGCATTGTGGTTTCCAATGTGCCCGATCATGCTGTTAATGAAGTTGCTGATCATACTGTCGGCATGTTTCTTTCGCTCGCCCGGAAGATCAACCTGTCGTGGACGCGGGTAAAAAGAGGTGAGTGGTCACTTTCGTATGTTAAACCGCTTCCCGCACTCCGCACCATGACCGCAGGTTTCATCGGCTTCGGAAAGATCGGCCGTGCCACGGCAGCGCGTCTTAAACCGTTCGGTTTGCGTATGATATTTCATACACCGTCGTGGAAAGGTACTGTTAACGGTTGTTCGCAGGTGACACTCGATGAGCTTCTGGCGACCAGCGATGCCGTTTTTATTCACTGTCCTTCAACCCCGGAAACTTATCATATGATTGACTGGAATATGATAGAAAAAATGGAAAGGAGACCGCTGCTGATCAATACTGCGCGCGGATCGATAATCGACACCGGCTCACTTGTCCGGGGATTGGCTGAGAACAGAATACGCGGTGCGGCCCTGGATGTCCTTGAAGATATCAATGCTGTTGTCAGAAAAAATCATGCCTTGAAAAAATTCGAATCTGTTATTGTCACTCCGCACAGCGCATTCTATTCCGATGAATCGGTGAAAGATTTGAGATACAGGGTGGCGGAAAATGCTGCACGGGTACTTTGCGGTGAAAAACCGCTGTTTTGCGCAAATGAGCAACTCCTGCAGGATTTTGAGTAAGGGGGCGGGATGGTATACTTCAGCGAAGGCTCGCGGCAAACAACGATTACCCGGGAACAGGCCTCGGCAATGCTTGATTCGATGCTGAAAACACTGGGAAACCTTGAGCGGGTCCTCTTGGTACCACCCGACTATACGCGCCTGCATTCGGGCGCTGGCGAATTGACTGTCATGCTTTTCGAAAAACTGAAAGAGCGGGCACAGGTGGAAATAATGCCGGCCCTGGGAACACACCTTCCGGTGACCGATCAGGAGCGCATTGCGATGTTTCCCGGTATTCCTAAAAACTTTTTTCGCGTCCATGACTGGCGAAACGACGTTGTTCGCATTGGTGAAGTTCCTGCCGGCTATATCAGAGACGTTTCCGAAGGAAAACTCGAGTTCCCGCTGTATTGCGAGATAAACCGCACGCTTGTTGATGATACATGGGACCGTATATTCTCTATCGGTCAGCTCGTGCCGCATGAGCTTGCCGGAATCGCAAACTTCAGCAAAAATATCCTGATAGGAACGGGCGGTGAAGACACTATTGCAAAAACGCATTATATCGCTGCTGTATACGGTCTGGAACGCCTGATCGGCCGGATTGAAAATCCCATGAGGAAAATCCTTCGCTACATGGAACAGAATATCATCGCCCACATACCGGTTTCATACATAATGACCGTACGCGGGCACGATGACTCCGGAAACATTGTCACCCGGGGATTATTCGGCGGTGATGATAAGGAGTGTTATCGCGCGGGGGCGGAACTGTGTCAGGAATTATCAATTACGTTTATCGACAGACCTGTAAAAAAGGTCGTGGTCTATATGGACCCTGAGGAATTCAAAACCACATGGGTGGGAAATAAATCGATTTTCCGGACGAGGATGATTATTGAAAACCATGGTGAAATTGTCATTCTTGCGCCGGGAGTAAAGCAGTTCGGCGAAGATGCGCGTAATGACGGATTTATCCGGAAATTCGGGTATCATGATACCGACTACATGGTGAATTGTGTGAATACCAGCCAAGAAGCGGCATCAAATATAACTGCTGTTTCTCATATAATAATCAGTTCACCGGAAAACAGGTTTACGGTAACCTATTGTCCGGGCCACCTGAGCCGGGCGGAAGTGGAATCGGTAAATTTTAATTATGCCGATTGTTCCCACGCGATGAAACGGTATAATCCGGAAAACCTCAGGCCAGGATACAATGTTCTTCCCGACGGTGAAGAGATTTATTTCGTTGCGCACCCCGCACAGGGGCTCTGGGCGGTCAGGGACCGGTTCCGGGAACAAACCCGGTCTTTGCCGGGTGAAACGGATTAAGGTCCCGATATTTTCACGCTGCATTTGTGGAGAATGTAATGATTACGAAAAAACTTGACCATGTTGCTTTAAGCGTAACAAACATTGAGCGTTCGATGAAATTTTATTGTGATATTCTCGGTGCGCGGAAGATACGTATTCTGGAATGCGGCAGTGATTCGCTTCTGGGGACGGTTGTGGGAATGCCTGGGTGTGCGGCGCGCATCTGCCACCTGCAATTCGGCGATACCATGATCGAGTTGTTCGAATATTCCAGCCCGAAAGGAAAGCCCCTGACCTCAGCGAGCACGCAGGCCGATAACGGCTGGACCCATCTGGGCCTGACTTCATCCGATGTCCGGGAAGATTACCGTGAGCTTTGCAGCAGGGGAGTAGAATTCCTCAGTGGACCGGTCGAATTCCGCCCCGATGTATGGATTGTGTATTTCAGGGGGCCTGACGGGGAAGTGTGCGAGCTGCGCCAGACCCCGCCCGGTGACTCCGATCCCGGTGAATAATAATATATGCCGCTCGATGCAACTGCCGGTTGATTCAGCGGCGAACAACGGAAAGGTGATCAATGAACGGCTTTTTTAACAGGATCCTTCGCATAAATATGAATACAAAGTCATTTTTCTATGAAACGATCGGGGACGATATTCTGCACAATACCCTTGGAGGAAAAGGGCTGGGAACATATCTGCTTTACAACGAAAATCCGGTCAATGTCGATCCTTTTTCTCCTGATGCGCTTTTAATTATTACAGTCGGCCCCATAACCGGCACGAAATGCTGGAGCCAGTCACGGTTCGGCGTATTTGCAAAAAGTCCTGCTACGGGCGGGTATTGCGAGTCGTATTGCGGCGGTTCGCTTGCACCCAGAATTAAAGGATGTGGTATCGATGCAGTTATTATTGCAGGTGCGTGCGACTCATTGGTTTTTTGTATTATTGACGAGGCTGGGGTTTCTTTTGAGGATGCGAGTTTATTGCAGGGGAGCGATACGTTTTCTGCTGAAGATGCGATATGTGCGCGTTCGCGTGAGAGGGCCGGCGCCATGGTTATCGGCCCTGCCGGAGAAAACCGTATTGCCTGTGCGTGTATCAAGTCCGATCGGTATCGAAGTGTCGGTCGGGGGGGCATGGGTGCGGTTATGGGCTCGAAAAATATCAAGGGAATTTCATTTGCGGGTACCCGGAAAGCGACAATTGCCGACGAGGCGCTATTGATGGAGCACAACAAGGCCCTGGTACAGGAATACCGGGATTCGCCGGTGACAAAAAAATACCAGCAGCGCGGGACCCCTGCACAGGTTGAAACTACCAATAAACTGCAATGCTTTCCGACCCGGTACTGGCAATCGGGGAATTTTGCAAAATGGCGCAGTATCAGCTCCGATTACATGCTGGAGAATTTCGATGTCAAGGCGCACCCCTGTCCGAGCTGCTTTTTAAAATGCACCAAGCATTCAATTGTCAAAAAAGGCCGTCACGCCGGCCTTGAAATTGACGGGCCGGAATTCGAGACGATCTATGCAATCGGCGGGCTCAATGAAATCGACAGTCTTGAAGAAATCGCGTGGCTGAACGAGCTTTGTGATAAGCTTGGAATTGACACGATGAGCGCTGGTAACCTGTCCGCCTTTGCCATTGAAGCGTCAAAGGCGGGAAAAATAGATTTTGCCATCGATTACAATCAGCCGGACAGGACGGCCGAGTTTTACCGTATGGTTGCGCACCGCAAAGGCGTTGGAAGGGTTTTTGCAAAAGGGATAAAGCAGGCCGCATCCGAGCTTGCCATGGAGGACATTGCCGTTCATGTCAAAGGACTTGAACCTGCAGGGTTTGATCCCCGCGTATTGAAAGGCATGGGATTGTCGTACGCGGTGTCCGCCCGGGGCGCCTGCCACCTGCGGGGAACCTTTTATAAAGCCGAGCTTTCGGGAGAGATTGATAAAAACCAGGTCCGGGGAAAGGCAAAGCTCTTTATCGATTATGAAGACCGGTGCGCACTGTTTGACTCACTTATTCTCTGCCGGTTTTACCGGGATTTTATTCTCTGGGACGGGTTGTCGACTATTATTAAGGCTACCACCGGCATGGACCATTCCCGGCAGGAACTTGCCCGGCTGGCAAATCGGATTACGCAACAGAGCAGGGCGTATAATCTGCGCGAAGGGATAGATGAGCGCGAAGACAGGCTTCCGGCAAGACTTTGCAAAGAGGCAAACAGGGAGGGGGCGACTGTTTCGGCCGGAGATATTGCAACCATGGTGACGGAATATAATGCTTTACGAAGGAGTATTGAGGATGAAGAAAAAACTCAGGCTTGATTTTGACTGGTACGATTGGAAAACGACTGAAAAAGAATATGAAAAAATTGACAAAAAGTTTGCGGCGCGGCTGTTGTTTGATATTGTTACGATCAATGAATTCGAACATGCGCTCTTGAGGCTTAAAAACGACGATTGTGTCTGGGGACCGGTGCATTCCAGTGTGGGCGAGGAAGCGGTTGCCGCGGGCGTGACTGCTGCATTGCGCACATCGGACAAGGTTTTTTCAACCCATCGCGGCCATCATCACTTCCTGGCTAAAGTGCTTCAGGCGAAAATTCCGGAAAACTGGGACCCCTTTGACGGAAGCATTCCTGGTGAATGTGCGGAGGGTATTGTGCGGAGCATGGCTGAAATCATGGGGCTTTCACGGGGTTATTGCGGCGGACGCGGGGGGTCAATGCATCTCAGGTGCCGCGATGCAGGTTTTCTGGGGTCCAATGCTATTGTCGGTGGTGGAATACCCCTTTCTACTGGTGCCGCGTATACGGAAAAATCCAATAATACGGGAAATATCGTAATCTGTTATTTTGGTGACGGTGCGATTAATCAGGGGGCTTTTCATGAAGCGGCAAACATGGCATCAATCTGGGACTTACCGGTGATATTTTTATGCGAAAACAACGAGTATGCGGTTGCAACTTCCAGGACTGAAGTGTGTTCTGTTTCCGACATGTCAATACGTGCTGCTGCATACGGTATGGACGGGCACATTGTTGAGGGAAGCGATCCGGTGGCTCTGTATAATGCCGTTACGTATGCGGCAAAAAGCATGCGGAAAGGCGCCGGACCGTGTATTATCGAGGCAAAATGCTACCGCCGGTATCACCATGCAGGCGACCAGCCGGGAAGCGCGTACAATTATCGTACTACTGATGAAGAAACGATTTACTTTGAGAAAGAACCGGTGAAGTCGTTTCCCCGGATGGTCCGGGAAAAGGGAGTTCTTGCCGGCGAGGAGATCGAGCGGGTGTCCGATACCGCACGCCGGGCAGTTGACGGCGCTGTTGAGGCATTGACAAATTCCGGAGAACCCCGGACCGTTAAAGTAGAGCTTTTCCCCGACCCGGCAACGGTAACCGACGGCGTGAGGAGCAACGGTAAGGAGTTTGATGGTATTACCTGGTCTGAAAAGGATGATTTTGACAAGTGGCAAAATGTCAAATATTCGGATGCCATTGCTGCGGTTACTCGACGATGGATTGAGAAAGAACCGAATACATTTGTTATGGGTGAAGAGGTCGCCAATTTCGGCGGCGGCGCATACGGTGCGACAAAAGGGCTCCCCGCTCAGTATCCCGAACGGGTCCGTAATACCCCTATTTCCGAAGCCGGATTCGCAGGACTCGGTCTTGGCGCTGCAATGACCGGTATGCGGCCGATAGTTGAGATAATGTTCTGTGATTTTTCACTGGTTGCCGCAGACCAGTTGTTTAACCAGATTGGAAAAGCCCGGCACATGTACGGCAATACAACAGATATCCCCCTGGTTGTCAGGACTCGTGTATGCACGGGACTCGGTTACGGCGGCCAGCATTCAATGAATGCTGCCGGACTGTATGCCTTATTTCCCGGATGGCGGATAATATCACCAAGCAATGCATTCGATTATATCGGTCTTTTCAATACAGCAATGCATTCGCTCGATCCTGTCCTCATACTCGAACATCAGGCGCTGTATACGAAAAAATTCCCTGTGCCGGCGGGAAATTATGATTATTTTCTCCCTTTTGGCAAAGCATCGGTTGTTGCTGAAGGAGACCGCGTAACCTTGCTTACATATGGGAACCTTGTTGCACGGTGCGAATCCATAGCTCACAGGCTTGCCGGAGAGGGAATTGCTGCGGAGCTTATCGACCTCAGGACCCTTGACTACCCGGCTGTTGATTATGAAACAATCGGACTGAGTGTGAAAAAAACCGGTGCAGTGATGATCTGCGAGGAGGCAAAAAAGAGTCATGCTCTGGGGGCGACCCTTGCAAAGGAAATTTCAGAGCGGTTTTTTGATTATCTTGATTGTCCTGTAGCGAGTATCACATCGGCAGACGTTCCGCCGCCGGTATCGCGGGTGCTTGAAAATGCCGCGCTTGTCAATGACGATACACTGGCCGAAACCGCTGCTGCGGTTGCCCGAAGAACATGGAAATAAAGCCCGGCATTCTTTTGCAAAAAAATGCTTTATTGCAGTGTCAATTCAGCTTTTTCTTTCCAGTTGACATTCGAATTATCTACTTTTGCAACTGGTGTTTCAAACTCGACCGATGCTTTTCTGATAACTTTATTTTTGATATCAATCACAGCAGTGCCGGTGCCTTTGCCGCCGATCGGGACATATTTTTTAAGAGATTCGCCGGATTCTTTTTTGTCGGTGGTTGCGTATCTGAATCGCCATGATATTTCGGCGGTTTTTTCTTTCGATGCAATGTTTTCAACCTTGTACAGGCGATAAATTTCACACAATGCGGTTCCCTGAGCGGTTTTTACCGGTAGTGTTACCGACCGTTCCCAGGTAAACCCTTCCTTGATCGACTGTTTCGGCATATCGGGAAGGAGTTTTGAGAACTGGATATAAATATTCCACTCCGGAAGGCCTTCAGATGAGAAATCCGGGACAGTGTCGATCTCCGGTGCACCGTCGACAAGGGCAAGATCGAGTGTTGCCTCAGAGAGATTGTCGACAATACTTTTTTGCACGTCGGCATCATACAGCTCCGATTCAACAGAAACATCCGCAATAGAAAAAGAAAGGCGGTCTTTGCTTCTGGAAACAGAGCCGTTCAACGTGCAATCCAGACTGGTATTTTTTGTTTCGGTTTTGTCCTTGTGTGCAAAAATGCATTCTGAATTATACGAAATTGTGTAAGTCCAGCTTTTCCCCTTACTATAATCGAGTTTGAGCAGGGGACTGGTATCTTTTGCCGCAAGCAGGAAAACAGTACAAAGGATATAAAAAAAGATGAGTCCTTGAGTACGCATGGCAGTTCCTTTGTTGAGGTGTATGGGATAATTGAGCACGTCGATTAACAACGTATTATTCTGGTAATCGGCAAATCATAAAATATATATATTCCAGCCCAGCGAAAAGCGCAAGGGCAGTCTGTTCTAACCCGGGCAGTGGAATATGATATAATTTATATGATGATCAGGCATCACACTTTTACCGGAGGCGGCATGAATGTATCTATTCTCTGCACAACACCTCTCCTGTTTTCGGCGGTAGTATCTCTGGTGCAGGCATATACCTGTCCGGATTATTCAGACCCGCACTCCAATACGGAAGCCCTGTCACCGTCGGACAATATTCGTTCCATACTTTATTCCGCTTCTTCAGGAACGACATATCTTCTGGAAACAGGCGTGTATCATCTTGAAACCGGCGTGGAACTTATGAAAGTAAAAGATGTCGAGGTATATCACAACACGGTACGTGCCGCCGATGATCCGTTTAACTGCATGGAGTACCGCCACAGCGGCACGACAGTTATCATGAAAAACAATTTGTACAGTCACCGGACAGGAGCTTGTGTACGATGAATTCGCCGGCGATCAAAACTGTTGACAAAACCATGCGTAACTGGGACAGCAGATCGCAGGGCCCGCGGCTCGGTAACCTTATATTTATGAAGTTGATTGCTGCCGGTGGTACCGCACCGGCATATGTGCTTCTGAGGGTTGTTGCTCTCTGGTATGCGCTTACCGACACGCAGAACGGAGCATGGCTGACTGAATATCACCGTCGCATTGGTGTCAAAACAGGATTCCGGTCGCTGTATCGTCATTTTCTCCGTTTCGGGGAGTCGCTTATTGATGGTTATGCGTTTCTGTACTGCAAAAAATCACCGTTTGGGTTCTCGTTTGTCGGCGAGCAACATATATCCGGCGCCCTTGATCGAGGAAAAGGCGTGCTGCTGCTTTCAGCCCATGTCGGGAACTGGGAAATTGCAGGCAATATGCTTGTCGACCGGAAAATTGTGTCACGCGTAAATTTTATTATGCTTGATAAAGAGCGGGAAGAGATGCGGGACGTTTTCAAGGCGGCTATTGAGAAAAGAAGGGTTACTGTTATTCCTGTTGCAGACAACCCGCTGGATATGATGGTTGCAACACGGAATGCACTGAAAAACAATGAGATTGTCTGCATCGACGGTGACCGGGTTTCGGGCAATGAACAGTTCCGGGAAATGATATTTCTGGGAAAAAAGGCGAAGTTTCCTGCGGGGCCGTTTGTTTTCAGTGCAATTACCGGTGCGCCAATTCTTGCAGTCTTTTGCGTAAAGGACAGGCCCGGGCATTACCTGATGAAAGTATTTGGATCGATTACAGTAGAGAAAACGTCACGGGCGCACCGGGACACTGCAATACATACGGCCATGCAGGAATATATAAATATTCTGGAAAGCTTTGTTCGGCAATATCCCTTTGCCTGGTTTAATATTTTCGAGTTCTGGGAATCGTGAATCAGTGCGTGAACTCGATCATATTTTCGGCGATAATGGAACCATCAAGCCTGAGCGTCAGCACATAGCGCCCTGCAGCAATTACTGCTTCCTGCGGGGTATACCGCACCGAATGCATTCCGGGTGGTGAAACATTTGAAAATACCACTGCGACGGCTTTTCCGTTGATTGTGGACAGCCCGGCCTGTGCCAGACCTCTGCGCGGTATCGAATAGACAATTTCAACAGTATTTCGACCGGCCGGGGCCTGGGCCGTGATATACGAACCGGAATTCGTGCCCGAAAGCGTTCCGTACCTGACAGGAGAGCTTCCTGCATCCACAATAAAAACAGCCTCATCATCATAGTCATAAATCAAAGAAAGACTGTTTGCAATATCCAGCGAGCGGACATCGCCTGCAGGGAAAAAACGAAGGGTTGGGAGCAGGTAGTAATCCATTACAGGTTGACGGTAAAATTGTATTTACCGGAGCCGACCGT
Source organism: Chitinivibrionales bacterium (assembly GCA_014729375.1). Taxonomy (GTDB): domain Bacteria; phylum Fibrobacterota; class Chitinivibrionia; order Chitinivibrionales; family WJKA01; genus WJKA01. The sequence continues at coordinate 124 of WJKA01000505.1, read as the reverse complement.
AGCGGATAATTCATTTCCAGAGCACGCAATATCAGAAACAGCGTCGCATTCTTCTAACGGAGTGCCGCTTTCGAGTGCATTGTGTGCACTGGATGAAGGAAGAATTACGTGTGCGGTCGTGTTT
>WJKA01000504.1 GCA_014729375.1 Chitinivibrionales bacterium | reverse complement strand
TGGTGAGCCAATTGTTTGTACTCCCGAAGATGCCTTTCGATGTTTCATGAATACCGAAATGGATTTGCTTGTTGCAGGCAATGTATTGTTTGACAAAAATGAGCAACCCCGGCACATTCTTGAAGAGACATCAAAAAAGAAATTCGTGTTGGATTGATCTTATATTTATTATAATCAGGTAAAAATCAGTGAGATGGTTCCATAATGTGTTCACTCTGCACATCCCGCCCGTCCCACGACTTGATAAGCTTTCCAATCCGATTCCATCTGATTTTGAGGGGAAGCAGGAACAGGGGTACCTCTTTATTCAGCGAAAAATAAAGGATAAAGGCTTTTGCCTTGACAAACCTTCTGTTAAGATAGCCCCAGAAACGGGAGTCGGTTGAATTATCGCGGTTGTCGCCGAGCATGAAATAATTATCGTTTTTGACAATATATTCCTTGATGCGTTCTTCGTTCATGAAGAGCAGTTTCCGGATGGCGGTATTTTTATCGGGTGCCTTGCGCGCCATCTGGTGTTTGACATAGTCCAGGCGCTGGGCGATTGATGCCCAGTCGTCGACGTTATCGAACCTGAGACTGTTGGCATATTCGCCGTCAACGTAAACCTGATATTCCGCCCTGATATTTTTTGTCGGATTTTCCTGGTGAATCAGGTTTTTCAGAAAATGAAATTCCCTGACTGGAAGTCCGTTGACACGGAGCGTGTCTCCCTCTGATGGAATTTTCAAGGGAAGGAAATGGCGGATTTTTTCAAAAGGAATATTGCCGTCACGCTGGTATTGTCCGTGTGGAGGCAGCACAACTTCCTCGCCGTCGACTGTCACGGTAGTGCCGTTGATTTCGATAGTCTGTCCCGGACCTGCAACGCAGCGCTTGATATAGTCTTTTTTGTCGCTTCCGGGATATCTGAAAATGATTACATCACCCGGTTCGGGATCGGTAATCCCCGGAAATGTTGTGAATGTTCCGAAGCTGTTGAAGGGGAGTACCGGTGCGCCGTAGATGAATTTCAGGCCAAGGAGGAAATCGCCTACCAGAAGGCTTTGTTCCATGGAGCCGGTCGGAATCCGGAATGCCTGGATTACATATACGATTGCAATAAGGGCCATGCACAGGGCTGAAACCATTTCTTTTCCGAAGTGGAGCAGCCCCGCCGACTCACTTCGCCGTTCCGAATCCTTCTTTGTCAACTTGTCTCCTCCTCTGATTTTGAAAAACCCGCCAGAACAGCATCATGCAGTATTCCGTTTGTGGCTATGAAGGTACCGTTTTCTATTGTCTGGTTTCCATGAATGTCCGAGATTTTACCGCCGGCCTCGGTGATAATACAGGCGGCTGCCGCACAGTCCCACGGTTTGTCAAGAAGATTGACACACACGTCGAGCCTGCCGCAGGCCACGCCCGCATATGAATATGCATCCATATATCCATAGCAATAGTCCCACTGTTTCATTGCATGCATAAGCTGCCGGGCTGAACGGGTGCCGTCTTTTTCAAGAAATCCCAGCGAACTTCCGAATGCATCTTTCAAATTTTCGGTACGGGACACATAAATCCGCTCGCCGTTGCAATACGCGCCGTCGGAAAAGGATGCCCAGTATGTTTCATTCAATCCGGCGAAATGGATTACGCCCGTAACATACTGTTTATTATCTTCAAGTGCAATCAACGTGCTGTAGGTCGGGATCCCGTGAATGTATGGCCGGGTACCGTCAAGCGGGTCCACAATCCATCGCCGTCCATTCCCGGAATCGTGACACCCGGTTTCTTCACCGAGAAAACCATCGTCGGGAAAACAGGAGATAACGGCGTTTCGTATCAACGATTCACACTGTCTGTCGATTTCGGTTACCGGCGAGTGGTCGGATTTTATCGTGATATTCTTGCGATTCTGAAGTGATGACAACTGTATTTTTCCTGCCTGTCGCGCACAGGAAAGCGCAATTTCCAGCTCTTTCTCATATGCCATTGGATGTTCTCCTGTTTACCAGCCAGGCCGAAACTTCTGCAAAGGCCTCTTCGGGAAGCCGGGACACGTTTTTTTCTGTGGGAAATGCCTTTTGTCTCACTTCATCGGCATAGAGTGTGACAGCATCATTCAGGACGGTTCGCAGACCGGCATATTCTTTGGAGTGGCGGAAAGTTCTGGAGGACATTCCCGAAATATCGTTAACAACCTGCACCTGACCCGAACAATATCTTCCCGCGCCGATCCCGATTGTCGGGATACGAAGAAGATTTGTAATTTCACGCGCAAGCAATTCAGGGATAAGCTCCAGGACAATCATGAACGCGCCGGCCCGTTGAATTGCCAGTGCGGATTCGCACAGTTCAATTGCACGCGGCGCGTCTTTCCCCTGAATCCTGGCATGTCCGTCAAATTGGGGCTTGTATCCGATATGGCCGCATACGGGAATGCTTCCTTGCTCCACCAGGTATTTGATAATTTCCGTTCCTCCCTTTTCCCCCTCGATTTTAATCCCGTCTGCTCCATCGTGGATGAATTGTTGTGCCGTAATCAGTGCCTGGCCAGAAGATTGAAACGAGTGGTATGGCATGTCACATAACACAAAAGAATGCGCGGCACCACGGGCTACTGCACGAAGGTGATGGCGCATGTCATCAACCGTAACCTCAGAGACATCCGTATAACCGAGAATGTTTGTCCCCAAACTGTCGCCAACGAGCTGGATATCGATTCCACAGGCGTCTTCAAGCACCGCAGTAGGATAATCATACGATGTCAGCATAACAATCGGCTCGTTGTTTGTTTTTTTCTTTTGAATATCGGAAACAGAGATTTTCATACGTGCAAGCCTTTGTTCATTGGCACATCCAAAATAAATTCTGTGCTCCCGCGCATTCCTCTTTCTTCCGAAAAGGAGATGCACAGGCCGGACTTTGTAAATAAATGGGTTTATACTAAGGTGTTCCGTTCTGCATTTTTTATATTAAGTAATCAGGTCTTCATCCGGAGGCGGGCAGTGAAAGTGCAAATTTCAAATAGATACGTAGTATGCGGTACCGGGAATATCGAAAAATGAAATTCTCACAAAGGTTTATCATTGCCCGTGGCTTTCCCCTCTATATTTTAATCATTGTTCCCTGTATCACCGGAATGTATTCGGAGCTGAGAATTGAGTATATCAAATCCACCAAGGCCCCGCGGGTTGAAGAAAAAAAACTGATGTACATTCTGGATGTCGGATTTAACGAGCGGCCGCAGAACTACTGGTCATACTTTGACAAAACTGAAAACAGAATCGTAATTGACTGCTATGACACCCGTCTGGGTTCTCTTCCGGCAAATATTCAGGTAAGCAGACCGTTTATAGATTTTGAGATTAATAATACTGAAGTGCGGAAAACGGTAACCGGAAAGCTTGCCAAATTTTCAATTGCACTGGACTCACTCTGGTATTATAAAATTGATCCTGTCGATAATACGGCACTCCGTGTTACTGTCTGGAAAGAGTTGAAAGAACCGCAGAAAAAACAGGAGAAAAAATCTTCCACATTCGGTTATTTTGCAATTGCCGGCCTTACCGGCGCGCTTACCTTCGCCATTATTCTTCTTACCACCCAGCAATAAAACGCATGGTATACCTGTTTATGTCCCTGCAGAGTCCTGTTCCCGGCATACCGGTGCACGAGACGGTATCCAGTCGTACACATGACCACAACAAGCTGGATCCCGGCCTGAGGTTATCCCGAACAACCCTGCCCTGGTCATCGATACGGTATCCAGGACCGGGACAACGCAACTGCCGATCTGAGTGGTTTCGGTATATTTATGAAAAGGCTTTAAAGGCCTTGCTTTTGCCTTTATAATAAGTCCATTTTATAGTAAATATTTTTTGGATTTTTTCCTGGAGGAGTTATGGCAAGCGTTAACAAAGCAATTCTTATCGGTAATCTCGGCAAGGATCCTGAGTTGAAATACACCCCGTCGGGTCAGGCTGTCTGTTCGTTTCCTCTTGCAACTTCCGAGCGATTTACCGATAAAAGCGGGCAGAAGCGGGAACGAACTGAGTGGCACAATATTGTTGCATGGAACAAACTTGCGGAATTGGCAAATCAATATCTCCAAAAAGGGCGCTCTGCCTACATTGATGGCCGGATAGCGACGCGGAGCTGGGATGACCGTGACGGTAACAAGCGGTTTAAAACTGAAGTAATTGCACGTGAGATTGTATTTCTGAGCGGTTCCGGAGGAAGCGGTTCTGCGAACCAGCAGCCGAAACGGCAGGACAATTCTTTTCAGGATTCGCCTGATTTTGAATCATCGGTGAATGAACCTGATTCGGGTGTTGAGGATGACCTTCCTTTTTAGCCTCCCGGTGGCGGGAATTTGCCTTTATGAAATTGTAAATTCTATATTTATAAAGTATTTATATGATTTTGTCATTATCAATGCCTACTTTGAAGGGGTATGAGTATGGGAACTGAGATATTGCTTCTGGGAGTTTTAGCAGGAATTACGCTTCTTGCCTATATGGTGGCAATCAATTCACACGGCCCCACGCGCCTTTCTATCTCCTACTTACTTGCAACAATAATGCTCGCCGGTACTGTCTGGGCTATTGTTCAGTATGTGAACAGCGGCGCGGACAAAGAAAAAATGCAGGAGCTCAGGCGTCTGGAGCTGGAAAAAAAGGCTGCAGAGGAACGAATCAGGACTAAGGAACAGGAGTTGCTCGAAAACAAAAGCAGGGCTGTTTTTGCCGCCAAACTCAATGACATTATTAATCGCGGCACGGGGCTGGCAACTACCATGATGAACGTAGATCTCCGGGATATGTCCTATAATCTGGAAACACTTATCGGGCGGGCCTCAGCTACCAAGAAGAAAGCGACCGACCTGAAAAAAGAATTTGAAGGGCTTACTGCTGAAGATGATTATTTTGCTCAGAGCATGCAACTTATGAATGACGCCCTTTCGGAACTGACTGAGGCGGGAAGGTATTTTTATCTGTATTATCGCTCGGAGGACTCTGCACAGGAAGAACTCAGAGAACGAATCCTGAGACAAAAGGCACGCAAAGCCTATGAAAATTTCAAAAAAGCAAGCTCTTTAGTGGCATCAACAAGCTGAAACAGAGATCCATGCTTCGCATTCTGTGAAAAGCGGGAAATCCGGGCATAATGCCATATTACACGGTTTTTGCTACCGGCCGTTTTTTTCACTCAAGCTCCCTGTTTCAAAGGCGCTGTATTATCCAGAGAAAAAATAGTCATATTCAAAAGTATGCCTGAAAAATGAAAGTTCATATTCCAGACATTCCCGAAGGGCATTCGGTCCGCAAAAACGAGGTTGCAATCAATTGTGCCCGGCAAGAGGAAATTCACCGGATTGATGCTGTTC
>WJKA01000503.1 GCA_014729375.1 Chitinivibrionales bacterium | reverse complement strand
ACATCTTTACGCTTTCGCTGTATCTTGCCGATCTTGAAACAGGAAAGGTTATCAAAAAGCTGGTGCGTACCCGGACCAATGCGCATTTTGACGCGCTTCGCTTTACAAGCGGTGCTGGAGCCTGGTCGCCTGAAGGGGATCGTTTTGCTTTTATCGTTTTTAAAAAAGGGGATAACTCGGTCAGAGTTATCGATATTGAATCACTCGACCATGCCGGCACGTACCGGTTTGAGGAGATCGAATCGATTACCGGCCTTGCCTGGTCTCCGGACGGCGACCGGCTTGCAATTACCGGAACGAGTGGCGGGATTTCCGATCTTTTTATTTACAATTTCACAACCGGCAGTCTGGAAAAATTAACCAGCGACAGATATTGCGAACTTCAGCCGGCCTGGTCTCCGGACGGTAACTCAATCGTATTTGCCACCGATAATCATCCGGCAACAAATTTTGATTCTCTCCGGTTCAGCCGCCCCCAGCTCGGCATCCTAAACCTTGACAGCATGGAGCTATCCGTTTGCGGCTTCGGGGAAGGAACCAAACATATCAGTCCCCATTTTTCCGGGGACGGTTCGAGTATTTTTTTTGTTGCCGACCCCGACGGTTTCAGTGATATATTCAGATATTCGCCGGCAAAGGATTCCTTTTACCGGATAACCCGTATTGCTACAGGCGTTACCGGTATGACAGGATTATCCCCCGCGCTCAGTGTTGCCGGACCCAACAACCGGCTGGTTTTTACGGTTTTTGAAAACAGGGAATACAATATATACACGTTGCCGTCAAGCCGTATCGAAGAGGAGCCGGTAAAGCTTGACATGCTGCTACCAGTTGCGGAAACGATAAAGCTTCCACCCCGTCATCCTGAAAAGCCCGGGATTGTCGAGCGTTTTTTTGCAGCGCGATTTCTTGCAGAATCCACCGCCACCTCCTTTCCAATAGAGAATTATGATGCGGATTTATCATTTCTATCTGTCGGCCGGATCTCGGCCGGCGCCACCGCAGACCGTTTCGGTGGCGGCGTCGGGGCGGGTGCGCATCTTTTATTCAGTGATGCGCTCGGGCGGCATATTCTCGGAGTCATGGCGCAGATAAACGGATCTTTTGCCGATGCTGCAGGGCAGGTGGTTTATCAAAACCGGGCCGGAAGGTTGAACTGGCTTACGGGTGTTGCGCATATCCCCTATCGTGACATGCAGGTACGAAGCGAACCGGACTCCATGATAATCGACAGCCAGAAAACCGGCATCGAGCGGGTAAATGTTGCAGAGCGCAGGACCTTTACCGACAGGCTGTTCGGCACGCTCGAATTGCCTCTTGATATCAATCGCCGGTTCGAGCTTTCAGGCGGCTATACATATATATGGGCGCGGGCGGACGGGATTACGCACCTTGTGAAGGGTGATGAAATTATAGATTCATTTGATGAGTCACCTCCTGTGTCCGAAGCCTTGAACCTTGTACGCTCATCCGCTGCTTTTGTCGGTGATTTTTCCGTTTTCGGATATACCTCGCCGATTAAAGGACACCGGTACAGGATCGAGATCGAACCGACCGCGGGTTCGCTGAACTATCTTTCCTTTCTCGTTGATTATCGTCATTATTTTCACCGGCGCCCGCTCACGGTTGCACTTCGCGCATTCCATTTCGGGCGCTATTTCAGTGATGGAGAGAGTAACCGGCTGTCACCGCTTCACCTCGGCTATCCATCGCTTGTGCGCGGGTATGAACCCTGGTCGTTTGACATTGACGATTGCGAAAGCAGCGGCGGCCGGGTCGGGTGTGCAGAGCTCGACCGCCTGTTCGGATCGCGCATAGCAGTAGGAAATCTCGAATTGCGTATTCCCCTGCTCGGTATTGAAGGCTACAGTCTGATTAATTTCAAATACCTGCCCCTGGACCTTGCTGCGTTTGCCGACGGCGGTGTGGCATGGACCTCAACAGAGTATCCCGAACCTGAGTATACGGCGCCATCACGCGAACGAATTCCGGTGGCAAGCGCAGGCGTCAGCACGCGGCTGAATCTGCTCGGCGCGCTTATCCTTCAGTTTTATTATGCTTACCCGTTCCAGCGCACGGATGATCAGTGGAGGTTCGGGTGGTGGCTGGCACCTGGGTGGTAAGTGCTGCCACCACTGGATTAAAATTGACAAAAAACCTCTGGAGCGGCATCATGATTCCTTCATGACTGCAATCCGCTGTTTGATATCTGATGTTATCTGTCCCAGATCTGCCCGGGCGCGGTCCACTGCCTGATTTATTTCATGGTTCGCCCGCTCACCATAGCCGTCGCCTGCACGACTCCGTACCTGCCTCGCAGTCTGCTCAATACGGCTCATGGCTCTTCTGATAATTGAATCGATGTCATTCCCGAATTTTTCATACCCGGTTTCTTCACGTTTCAGTTTTTTTGCAGCGGCAACTGCAACGACAATGAGTGCAGCGCCACCGAGCCCGGCAGCGGCCAGTGCTTTGAGTTTTGCCATGTGTTTCCCCTTCTGTAAAGTTTTTGTTTGCTGAGATTTATTTTCATTTTTAGTAACTTCCTCATAATCTGCATCAACGGTTTTCTCATTACCGCCGGCTTGTTGATTCTGCGCACCGCCGGTTTCTCCTCCTGTTGCCTGCTGCTGCGCTCCGGCCTGAGCGTACATTGCCTGAGCCATGGCGTGCGATGCACCGGTCAGCGTTTCCATTGCCGATTTGATTGCTTCCGTATCCTCTTCTTTGGTCTTTTCTTTAAGATTATCCAGTGCGGACTTGATTCTGGAACGGTCTTCAGAGGATACTTTGTCACCGGCCTGCTGCAATGTCTGCTCTGTTTGAGCTACAAGCTGGTCTGCCCGGTTTTTAACATCAACTTTTTCCCGCTGAGCCTTGTCTTCTTCTGCATGTACTTCAGCATCTTTGATCATTCGCTGGATTTCCTCTTCAGTAAGGCCGCTTGAGGATTCGATGCGTATCTGCTGCTGCTTTCCGGTGCCAAGGTATTTTGCGCCGACATTCAGAATACCATTGACTGAACGAGTATTGGTGCAGGTTCCCGGGCGATGTATCAGTGCACCAGGGACTCGAATTCATTTTCGTCGAGTATTCGTACCCCGATATTTTTTGCGACCTCAAGCTTGGAGCCGGGCCTTTTTCCTGCCACGCAATAGTCGGTTTTGCTGCTGACACTCGATGCCGCTTTCCCGCCGAGCGCTTCGATACGCTGTTTCGCTTCCCGGCGGCTGTACCGGTCGAGTTCACCGGTAAGAACAATCGTCGTGCCGGCAAGTTTCTGCGCCTGTTTTGTTTCTGCGTCCTCGGGCTTCACTCCGTAATCCAGCATCCGGTCGATTGAGGTATTATTTCTTGGATCGCCGAAGAATTCAGCAACCGCGCGCGCCGATTCCTCCCCGATTTCCCGGATGTGCAAAAGCTCTTCCGGTTTTGCATTTCTTAATTTGTCAAAACTCCCGAAATGCCGCGCCAGGACGCGGGCGATATGTTCTCCGACATGCCGGATACCAAGTGCATAGATAAATCTGTCGAGCGGCGTGCATTTTGCATTCTGTATTTGTTCGTAGAGCGTGGCCGCCGATTTTTCTGCATACAGCGGAAGCGAAAGGAAATCGTCTTTTGATAAAGCAAACAGGTCCGCGATATTGGTGACCATGTTTCTCTTTACAAGATGGCTAACGGTTTTATCTCCAAGTGTTTCGATATCGCATGCACCGCGGGAGGCAAAGTGGCGGAGCCGTCCTTCAAGCTGTGCGCGGCAGGACAAACCGCCCGGACAAATATGATACGCCCCTTCCCTGGTTATTGTATCACCGCATGAGGGACATTTTTCCGGCATGGAAAATGCCGCCCCCCGCTTTTTCTTTCCGTCCTCCTCGACCCGGCCGACCACCTCCGGAATTACATCACCCGCACGCTCCACTCGTACGTTATCACCAACCCGGATATCTTTCCGCCGCACTTCATCTTCATTATGCAATGTCGCCCTGCTGATGGTGACCCCGCCGATATCGACCGGTTCGAGGAGGGCAACCGGTGTCAGAATGCCGGTCCGCCCGACCTGAACCAGGATATCGTATACCCGTGTTATTTCCTTGCCGGGCGGAAATTTCCAGGCAAATGCCCACCGGGGGTTCCGTTCCCGCGACCCGAGTTTTTTCCGTAACGGCCGATCGTTGACTTTCACAACAATGCCGTCAATATCGTAATCAATCTGCTCCCGTTTCTCCGCCATTGTTTCCCTGAACCGGGCGATATCATCAACACTCAGGCACTTTTTTCGCTCAGGATTGACTCGCAGGCCCAGATGTGAAAGAAATTCAAAGGTCTCTTCCTGCGTTGCCGGCTCGTTACCGGATGTCTGAAGCAGCTCGTAGCAGTATATATCAAGGGGTACCCCCGCAACATTTCGTGAGTCAAGTTGCCGGATCGTGCCTGCCGCGGCATTACGCGGGTTGGCAAAGGGCTCCCTGTTTTCGGCAATCCGTGTACGATTCAGCTCCTGAAACCCCTTTTTTGTCATCAGAATTTCCCCTCTGACCGCAAGCCGCGCAGGTATTGTTCCTTCATCGGCAAGCAGTAATGGTATCGCTTTCACAGTGCGCACATTATTGGAAATATCCTCGCCGGTTCCTCCATTTCCTCTTGTGGCTGCATATTCCAGGGCCCCATTCGTATAAACAAGCTCGACGGACAAACCGTCAAATTTGGGTTCGGCCATATACTCAATTGTCCGTCTTTTTGCCGCGTTCCGGATTGTTGAATCGAATCCCCTTATCTTTTCTTCTTCCAGCGCGGCCTGAAGGCTTTGCATCATTACTGTATGCCGTCTTTTTTTAAGGGAACCAACCGGCTCCGCACCCACGCGTGAGGTCGGTGAGTTTTCACTTTTCAAATCAGCAAACCGCTCTTCAAGTTCTTCGAGACGACAGAACAGGCGATCATAGGCCGAATCGGAGATTACCGGTTTGTTTTTGATATAATATTGCCGGTCGTGATAAATAATCGCTTCCCGTATCCGTCCAATCTCTTTCTGAGCATCATTTTTCGACAACGATGATATGCCGGCAAATGTATCCGGAATGCTTTTTTTATAATCCACACGCCCTCCTCATCTCCGTTGCGTAAGCAGTGTTTTCAGCTCGCTGCCGTTGCGCGTATTGACAATATCATCAGGCTCAAGCCATCCCCGGCGGGCCTGGGCGACCGCGTGACGAATAAAATCGAGGTTCGCGCCCAGGTGAGCATCAGTTGACAGAACACACTTAACACCCCGGTCTTTTGCAGCGCGGCAGTAATGGTCCGGCAGATCAAGACGGTGCGGCTGGCCGTTGATTTCCATGAAGCAGCCGCGACCGGCCGCAGCATCAAGTACCTGCTCTATATCGATTTCATAGGGTGGGCGCTCGTTTATCATCCGTCCTGTAGGATGTCCCAGCACCGTGAAATAGCGATTGTCCATCGCCCGGATAACGCGCCGGGTCTGTTCTTTTTCGGGCAGCCCGAACTTGTAATGCACCGAACATACGGTAAAATCCAGCTCTTTTAATACCTCATCCGGCAAATCAAGAGAGCCGTCGGCAAGAATGTCAAGTTCAATTCCTTTGAGAATGACAATATCCTTTACTGAATCGTTCAGCTTGTTAATTTCTTCGATCTGTTTGTGCAGCCGCCGGACATCGAGACCGCGGGCGACCCTCACATGCCTGGAATGGTCTGTGACGGCAACATACTCATAATTTCGTGCGCGGGCCGCATCCACCATTTTCTCCAGCGGCTCTTTCCCGTCTGTATAGTTTGAATGCACATGCAAATCACCCCTGATGTCCTCAAGCGTTACCAGAATGGGAAGCTTTCTCTTTTTCGCTGCATCGATCTCACCACGATTTTCCCGCAGTTCGGGCTCTATCCAGGGAAGCCCGACAGCATCGTAAACCTCCCCCTCGGTCCTTCCGCCAATACGCTTTTTTCTACGGAAAATGCCGTATTCATTGATCGTCAGATTCCGTTTGACCCCCATCTTCCGTATCCCGATATTGTGCTCTTTACTTCCGGTGAAATACTGGAGCGCCGCACCGTAGGAAACCTGCGGGACAATCCTGAGATCAACCTGCAACCCCGAACGCAAAATAACCGTCGATCGGATCTCGCCTTTTGACACCACTTTCCCGACTTCATCAAAAAAAACGAAATGATCCATAATATTCGATCCTTTCGAGCAGGTGGCAAGTATATCGAGATCATGGACCGTTTCCCTGTGACGGCGAAAAGAACCGGCAATAATCACATGCTGGACCTTGTCTGCTTTTTTTAAATGCGCGACGCAATCGGCCGCGCTCGCTTCAACCTCAACCCGTAAGCGGCGCTGTTGCCCCTGTCTGACCTGCTTGATCCCTTCAAGAATTGACTCCTCGGTTTTTGCCCCGAATCCTTCAATATTTCGTATCCTGCCGTTCTTTGCCGCTTTATCAAGATCATCAAGTGTTGACACCCCGAGCTTGTCATGGATTTTCTTTACTCGTTT
>WJKA01000502.1 GCA_014729375.1 Chitinivibrionales bacterium | reverse complement strand
TATCTCAAAGAGATTGGCAAGAGCAAGGCGCTTTCCCGCGAGGAGGAGTTTTCGCTTGCCCGTCGGATAAAAAAAGGGGATAAGGAAGCGCTGAAAGAGCTTGTGAAAAGCAACCTTCGGTTTGTCGTGGGTGTTGCCCGTACCTACCAGAATCAGGGATTGCCGCTCAGTGATTTAATTAATGAAGGCAATCTGGGGCTTATCAAGGCGGCGAAGCGGTTTGATGAGAATAAGAATTTCAAGTTCATCTCATACGCGGTCTGGTGGATCCGCCAGTCGATTCTTCAGGCCCTTGCCAACCAGTCCCGTATTACCAAACTTCCGCTTAATCAGGTAGGAACCATTCATAAAATCGGGAAATCCCAGAGCAGGCTTGAACAGAAAAAGAACCGGACACCCGATATTGACGAGATCGCCGATGACCTTGAGATTGACAAGTCCCGGGTAATCGATGCTGTCCGCATCGGCAACACGCATGCTTCACTTGACGCTCCATTATCACAGGGGAAGGATGCCAGCCTTCTGGATATCCTGACCTCATCAAAATCATCGCCGACCGACAGCGATGCGCTTCATGTATCACTTCGTCAGAAAATTCACTCGCTTCTCAGTGCGTTGAGTGAGAAGGAAAAAGAGATAATTCTTTTATATTTTGGTATTTCCGATGGTGTTCCGTTAACGCTTGATGAAATCTCCCGTCGCTTTAATATAACACGTGAGCGGGTTCGACAGCTTAAGAAACGGGCGATTGAGAAGCTGAAGAATTCACCACAAACCCGGATACTTCGTGAATATCATTCATGAATTGTTTCGCATGCAATAGAGGAGGTCCCGTATGCTCAATGTTTCCGAAAATGCAAAACAACATTTACAAGAGCTGTTGAAAAGCAAGTCTGATGATCCGAAAACAGTTATTCGTATCATTTCCACTCCTCAGGAGCAGGGGAAATTGAAAATGGTCATTGATGAGCCTCAGAATGAAGACAACCTGATACAAAGCGATCAGGGAGAAAATATTCTGGCGTTTGATTCAAAACTGATGTCTGTTCTTGACGGGAAAGTTCTTGACTACTCGGATGAGGACAAGGATGCTGCTTTTACGTTGTCCAAGCCGGCGGCAAACAATGCGTGAGTGAATGGCAGGCGTAAGGAAATTATTCGAACGCGAATATTGATTATGTAACCGGCGGGGTGTATAATAAATTATGTTCTGAATCCGTTTGTTTGCCTATGCCTCGAAACCTCGACCCAAACAAGCCGTATTTTTCTATCGGCGCGGTAGCAGAAATCCTGGATATTCAGCCGCGTATGCTCAGGCTTTATGAGGAACGCGGCTTAATTTCCCCGTCCCGCACTGAAGGCAACCGTCGACTGTACTCTCTAAAAGATATCGACATTCTGGCATATATTCATTATCTTGGATTTGTAAAACGAGTAAATATTGCCGGCATTATTGAAATACAGAAACTTCTGAACAAGCTCGATGACAAAACCAGAAACGCCTATCTTGAAGAAATCGAAATTGAAATTGAAGAGCTTCCCCACGACAAGAAAAAGGCTTATGCTGGTGAAGACAATGCGATTTCCGAGGTAATAATCAAGGAAACTGAAGAATATGCTTCAAAGAACCCCTCAAAATCCAAATAATCTTTCAAGCATGCTGCTCGGTGTCAGATACTGATCTCCATGCCTTCTTACAAAATCGAGGCTGATTTGATATTTCTGGCAAGAAGGTAATTTCCGCACAGCCGAATTCCGGAACGGGCATCGAAAATGATAATTCGGTCTCCTATTTCGGCAAGGATACATGCCGTATTGCCGCCAAAGATATTTGTCTCTTTTCCCGGCACGGGAATAGAACCTCTGACACCAAAGATTTTTATCCTAAATTCCGCAGTTGAGTGTGGATGATACGTGTAAGATGTTGTGTGAGATTGAGTTGTGAAAAACGTAATCCTACCCGGGGAGGTAAGGCGAGGCTTTTCGCAATTCAAGATTGCGCAACAGCTTACGCGTAGCGCCGCAATTCATTTGCGGAATTTAGGTTTATTTTCATCCTGCGCCCGATCTATTTACCATATTGTACAATTCGGCTTGATAATTTGTTTCTTACACCGCATATTGAGCGCCCGCGCTTTTTCAAGAAGCATTTTTTTGCGCATGCCCGAGTTTTTTTTTCGCCTCACGAAACAATCGGGCCGATTCCCTGCACGGGCCGCCCCACTGCTGTCCGGCACAGGAACAGAGCGAAAGTCCGGCAAAAAAAAGCAGCATTAATTTACGCATGGTAACCTCGCTTTCATGGGAAGAGTGAGCTGGAATGATGGAGTGGTGGAGGGCTCCAATTCCTCAATTCCTGCTTTGTATGCTTTCAATAAAACCATTCATGCCCGAAACAATATTTGCGGCATTGGCTTCATCGGTGTCAAGATGCATCGCCAGCCGGTATTTCGGGCTGACCCGCACGAGCACATCACCGAAAACCAGTTCCCGATCTCCGCCGACCCGGACCCGGACCATATACCGGTCCCGGAGTCCCAGTTTCAAGGCATCTTCAGGCGGCATGTGTATATGGCGCATTGCGCAGATCACGCCTTTGTCGATTGCAACTGCCGCGTTGTCGCTCTGAAGCGTTATGCCGGGGGTATTGGCAAGATCTCCTGATTCGCGTATCGGCGGATGAATACCCAGCTTGAACTGCTCGGTCATGGATATTTCAACCTGTGTTTCTTTCCTGGCAGGGCCGAGAACACGGACACGGTCCACCATTCCTTTGGGACCGACCAGTGTTACCTGTTCTTTGCAGGCAAACTGGTCCGGCTGCGACAGGTCACCGAGCGGGGTCAGCGTATACCCTTTTCCGAAAAGCACCTCAATATGCTGCCGAGAAAGGTGTACATGATGAGCCGAGACCTCGATCGGGATCGGTATCTCTTTCTGGGACCGGATAATTTTATCGATATGCCCGGTTTTTATTGTGCGCAGTGTTTCCCGGGCAATCATCCGTTCCTCATCGGTCCGGATAACCAGCACCCTGACCGGCGAATTATCATCGGCAATATCCGTAACATCAAGCCCGTCGGCGACCCGCGCATTTCTGGTTTCATCAATATGGATCCCCATATAATCGAGCCCCTGACAGGAGAGACTTCTGACCCCCGGACTTTTGAATCCGATTCCTCCTGTAAAGATAACGGCATCGAGGCCCTGCATTGCGGCCATGTATGCGCCGATATATTTGCGTACCTGATAACAGAAAGATTTGTACGCCAGCAGTGCGCGGTGATTGCCCTCCTGCGCGGCGTTCTCTATTTCCCGCATGTCATTTGAAATGCCTGAAATGCCTTTCAATCCGCTCTGCTTGTTGATCAGTTTGTCGCAGTCATCAACCGACATATTCCGGGCCCGCATGAGATAGAGCAGAATTGAGGGGTCCATATCGCCTGCCCGCGTTCCCATGATCAGGCCGGGGGTCGGTGTAAATCCCATACTCGTATCAACAGATCGTCCATGATCGATCGCGCACATCGATGCACCGTTTCCCAGGTGACACGAGATAATTTCCAGCTCATTGAACGAGCGTTTCAGGTATTCGGCGGCCTTGAGCGAAACATACAGATGCGACATGCCGTGGAATCCGTACCGGCGGATTTTATTTTCCTTGTAAAGTTCATACGGAAGTCCGTACATGTAGGCATAGGGAGGGAGTGTATGATGAAATGTTGTATCGAAAACAGCGACATGCGGCACAGAAGGAAATAATTTCATGGCTTCCCTGATACCGAGAATATTGACTGGATTATGGAGGGGGGCCAGTTCTGCAATATCCGAAATAGCCTGAATGGTTTCTTCGTTGATACGTGCGGGCCCGGAAAACCTGTCGCCGCCGTGGACCACCCGGTGTCCCACTGCGGCAATGTCTTCAGGGGCACTGATAACGCCGCCGTCATGCAAAAGATACCGGCTCATCAGAGAAAAAGCATCCGCATGATTGCTGCCGTCAACTGTTTGCGTTACCGGACTCTCGCCACAAAAGCACCTGTGGGTAAGCTTTTCGCCGCCGATCTGCTCGACCACCCCGCGCACTTCACCGGGCTTATCGCCGGTATCAAATACTGTGTATTTCAGCGATGACGATCCGCAGTTGATTATCAGTATTTTTGAAGGGATATCTGTTCGAAGTTTGAATCCATAGGGATCGTCGGACTTCCGGAGCGCTTCGTTGGCAGCGTCCCGGCCAAAGGAATATTTTTTCGAGCGTTCTGTAATAAGCCGGGAGAGGTATTTGATTGCCGGCGGGTGCGTTATTATCAGTGAAGAAAACAGCGATTGAGGAATAAGAATTGTTTTGCATCGGGTAATACCGATAATATCGGAAATTGTGCGATCCCCGGTCATGAGCGATATTTCTCCGTAAATATCGCCGGGCCTGAGGATTGCTGTCCGATGTCTTTTTCCGGTGTTGTCGGTTACCGAAACCTCGGCCTTGCCGTCAAGCAGCACCCCGAGAAACCGTCCTTCCTCCCCATATTCAATAACAGCCTCTTTGCCTTCAAATGTCGTGACTGTAGAGCCTTCGACCAGTCCGGCAAGCTTATCGTGGGGGAACCCCTCGAACAACGGGACTTTTTCCGCCAAAAATTGGATTATGCTTGCGTTTTTCATCACCATGCTTTCGGTGGAAAATGTCTGGATTCATTTCAGCTTGTATACGGCGACAGAAGCTCTTCTTTGAACTCCATCCCGTAAATATCTAAGACCGTGACAAACAGCGCGGCAATCACCGGACCGACAATGAACCCCATGATCCCGAAAATTGCAATCCCGCCCAGGGTGGAGAAAAAGATCAGAAGGTCGTGCATTTTCGCGTCCTTTCCCACCAGCCGCGGTCGTATCAGGTTGTCGATATTTGAAATTACCACGGTGCTTGCCGCTGCGATACCGATCCCCTGCCAGATATTTCCCAGAAGAAGCTGGATGACAGCAGCGGGGACCATCACAAGCCAGGCGCCGACCATGGGGATGATCGAGAGGATCACCATGATAAACGCCCAGAGGAGCCAGGTTTTGACCCCGAAAACCAGCAGGGCAATGCCGCCGATCGATCCCTGAACAAGTCCGACAAGGAACGTCCCCTTGACCGTTGCTCTCGATATGAGCAGGAACCGGTTGACAATGAGGTCTTCATAATCGTTCCGGAGCGGGCTCAGGTACCGGAGTCGCTTGACAAACCGCTCGCCGTCGATAAAGAAATAAAACATGGTAAACAGCATGATTGCAAGATTGGCGACAAGCTGGAGCACGCCCGTTGAGGTCCGGTTAAGGGCCTCGGTAAGAAATTTCCCGACTGTTCTGGCCGCGTCCTGCAGTGATGACCGCCAGTCAATTCTGCTGAGGCGGAGCCACCGGACAACCTTTGAATCCTGAATTTCTCCCAGGATGCCCTCCTCTCCCCTGCTGACAATCTCCCGTATTCTCGGCTCAGCGCTTCCGTACAGCTCGATGGTCTGAAGGGTCACCAGGTGGACAAGGACATAGGTCGGTATAAGCACGCCGAGAATGAGAACAAGACAGGAAAGGAGCGAACAGAGTGCTTTTTTCCCCTTGAGGCGCATCAATAACCAGGCGTACATCGGATAAAAGAGCGTGGTAAATGTTGATGCCAGCACCAGGGGTACAAGGAACAACTTTACTATAGGTATCAGCAGCACGCCGAGAATCACAAGCATGATAATGAGAACCCGGCGGTTCAGACGAGAGCCGCTTTTTGTTTGTGCGGTTTCCGACGCGGAGGCTTCTGCACTGTGTTCTTCTGGTTCCCGCTCAGGTAGCTGCTGACCGGAACCCGCGTTGCCGTCTTTTCCGGATTCAGACGCTGTTTGTGTTTTGTCCTCGCGGGGTTGAGAATTGCTTTCCCCGTTTGTTCCGGCGCTACCGACCTGATCGTTTACCGGGACCGGCTTGTTGTTATTTTCGGGTGTGGGACTTTGGGGCATATAAACTCCGTAATAGAAAGTTATCGTTCATAAAAATAGCTGTGCATGATACCGAAATCAAGGAAAGGATTATTTAAATACTGTTATTGTAATTTTGCGCCGTAAAATATGCCGCATTTGCGCCGCAAATTTTCAGCTATTTTGCGGCGTAACGGGTGCTTCTCCCGGTACCCAGGCGACGAACCACTCCTTTTTGACAGAGGCTGTTGAGTTCCCGGAGCGCAGTATCATCGCTGACATCGAGGAAGCGCGCGGTTTCCTGCTTGGAAACCTTCTCTTTTTCTTGTATGAGCTTGAGG
>WJKA01000046.1 GCA_014729375.1 Chitinivibrionales bacterium | reverse complement strand
GCGTTCCATGATTGCGGTCATTGACTCTATTGATACAACCGAGGCGGTTCATTATATCCATACGACCGACTCGATTATCAGCGGCACTATTGCAGGAGATACCGCAGGTCTTGATTTGCCCGAGATCATGGATATCGGTGCAATAATAACTCTCCAGGATACGGCCGGAGAACCTGAACAATGGGGCAACTGGGCGGTAATCAACAGCGACGGCTCCTATCAGATTCATGTGTCGTCTCTGTACGGACCGTACACGCTGCATGCCGAGTTTAACGGGGACTATTATGATGATTTTGTTTTATCTCCCTACTGGTACGGCTCGGTTGAAGCCGGACAGAATGATGTTGATTTTTCACTATTTGAAATCGGTGGAACGATCAGCGGGAAGGTAACCTTTGATATTCCATCCGACGCATATGAGTCCGGGGTTATGGCATATGATTCAGCTACCGGGCTGGAATTCGGCAGCAATATCGATTTCTCCGACAGTACCTATTCAGTTATCGTTCCGAATGGCGTTTATACTGTTATTGCAGGATATAAGACCCCCACGGATTCCAATGCAATTAAAATTGACAGTATTATTATAGCGGACAATGATAAGATTATTAATTTTACTCCGGCCGGTCCGGAAATTGTTCCGCTGGTTATTGCCCCGGATAATACAAGGCTGTCATTTGATTTTGCATGTTTTCCAAATCCATTTCGCGGTTCTGCGAATCTTCATTTTGCCTCACCGGTGAAAGGAAAATGCTCGGTAGTGCTTTATGATATGAGTGGGCGAATTGTTGGACGGATTTTTTCCGGAAATGTTGCAGCAGGAAAATACATGATACATATCTCTCGGAATATTGCGAAAAAACAATTACAGTCGGGAACATATATTGCACGCCTGAGAATAAACGGCAAGCGCAGTTTCAGCAAAAACCTTAAGCTTTTAAAGGTAGACTAGCTTGCTGATATACACGCGCAACAAGGCGGCATGGCAATAAACAGAACTTGAAAAAATTGCTGTCTCTCAGTTTGCACAAATGCTGATCCCATATGCCGCCTTGTATTTTCCGTTGGTTTCGTCGACTATTCACACCTCTTTTCATTTTTTCCTGCACTGTGAAAATAGTGACGCTCGCACAATATTTAACTAAAAAGTGAGTCATTTTGATACAAATGCGTGTTTCATATTGAATCATTAAATGCGGCCTTGAATTGAAAATTGTGGCCCGCTATAATTTTCTTGTTTAAAATCAGGCACTTAAACATTTCCTCAATTATGGCACACATCTTGCATCAAAATATAATGAATTTACTAATAAAGTTTTTTGAAAGGGGGCCAGACAATGAAAAGGCCAAGTGTAGTTGACAAAAGAAATATCAGGCTGGAAGAGATGATGAAAAAAGAATATATTCCCTTTCTTGGGGGGAGGCCGAAGCGGCGGAAGGGTATTTCCGGTGATGATATTACAAACTTGACCATATTGCTGAATACCAGCAAGAATTTTGATGATTTTCTGAAAAATGCGTAAACCATAGCAAATAATTTCAAAAAGGAGGTTATTATGGAACTTGTACGGTATAATCGACCAACCACTCTTGCAAGCCTCTTTGATGAGGTAGGAGACCTGTTCAATGGTTCGTTCGGATGGAGCAACCGGGAGCTCTCAAACCGTTTGTATCCATCGGTGGATATCGAGGAGCATGATGATCATTATTCGCTCAAAGCAGACCTTCCGGGGCTCGACAAAAAGGACATTGCGATCAAGGTCGAGAACGGAACGCTTTCCATAAGCGGCGAGAAAAAGCATGAGTCAACCAGAAAGGAGAAAGAGAAATACTCATATTTTGAGCGCTCGTTCGGACGGTTTGAGCGATCATTTGCTCTGCCGGAGCATATTGATCCGGAACATATTGATGCCCGGTACAAAGACGGCGTTCTTGAGGTAGACCTTAAAAAGAAGCCTGAGTCAAAGCCGAAAGCGATTGAGGTAAAAGTCGGGTAAATATTTCAGAATCTTTGTCTTATGATGCACGATCTTCGGATCGTGCATTTTTTTTATTGCGGCAGAAACCGATCGAGCCGCGGTCGATTACTGCACAGCGGCCTGCAAGAGCGCCTGCCGTGCCGCCGGAAACAGGGATGTCATCAATGAATACGTGCGCAGCCAGGTAGCCCAGGCGGCTGAATCCAAAGTCAACTGTTGAAACGGGAAATGCGGCGATAAACGGCGCGTTGTCAAATGAAATCAGCGAGCATTCCGACGGAATCGCGACGCTGTGCGTTCTCATCCAGATGAATTGCTCACTGGCGATCATGTCGTTCGGGGCTATCAGCGCAGTGACGCCTTTTGTGGTGCTTAGAATATGCGCTGCTGCAATGCTTTCTTTGAGGACCGTGAAAAAATCCTTTTTGTAAACACCATGAGTAAAATTCTGGATCGCACGCTGCTGAATTGCCGCAAATTGCTGGCTATGGCGGGTACTGGAAACAACGGATTGCATTCTTGCTTTGTCGGTGGTAATAATACCAATCCTGGGATTTAATTCCTTTGCATATTTTTTAATCAGTTGCAGGCGATGAGCCATCCAGGGCTGTGTATAATGTTCACTGTACGCGTACCCGACTTTTCGGTGGCCCTGCCTGTGCAAGTATGCCAGCGCACTCGCAACTGCCTGCTGTTCATCGGAATAAAATCGAAAGAAACTCTTTTGCAGCCGGACGGTTTTTCTGTTCAGCAACGGAAATGAATTGGAAAAATCATAAAAAACGACAGGTTTTCCAAATGTTCCCAGAGCATATATCCATCTGGTAAGTAAATCCTGTTTCATGTCGATCGAAAAAATCAAAATGCCAGCATAGCGGTTTTTCAATGAGCGGATATATGCTCGTATTGATTCAAGACCCGATGGGATTCCCCCGAATGCATTTTTGTCGGACCTGGTCTGCTGCACCAGTTGGGGAAGCATGCCGAATTTACTGAGTTCTGAGGAGAATGACGAAAGAAAATGCCCTCTGCTCTCTCCGGTAATCCTGAACCACCCATGGGAATCGGGCACCAGCAGAAGCACAACAGGTGCTTTCGTGCCGCCGGCAACCTTGACATGCTGTGGCGCTGGTTTCATCCGCTGTCCGGCAATCCAATGCTTTCCCTGTTTATGTGCAATTCCGCTCTCCTCCAGGCGCCGTATTGCACGCAATACCGTATGAATAGATACATTTTCTTCCAGAACAAAATGATCGAGTTTGGGTAATGCTTCTCCTGCCTTGTAGGTGCCGTCAATGATACGCTGTTTCAGCTTGTTGAATAAGCGTTCGGATGCGGTAGCACCAAGTTTTCCTTCAATTGCAGTATGGATGTGTTCCCGCCGAAGGATACCCCTTCCCGGAAGGGTGATTACCAGGCCTTTGTCGCACAGGAGCTTGATTGCTTTTTGCATAGTGGAATAG
>WJKA01000501.1 GCA_014729375.1 Chitinivibrionales bacterium | reverse complement strand
TTACGCCGAAAATCGTCCATAGAGACCTGAGTAGTTACAATTAAATACTGTATCAGGAGTATCGGTATCGTGCAGCATATTTTTATGTGTCCGGGAATACCCGGCAGCCGGTCTGGAGGCGAGAGGTGCAACAAATCATAACGATTACTAAAAGGATATACCGATGAGTAAATGTGAGGAGTGTGGCATAAATCAGGCAAATGTTCATTTATCGCAAATTATTGACAATAAACCCGTAGTGATGCATCTGTGTGAAGAGTGTGCACGGAAAAAGGGGATTTCAATCAGTGTTGAAACCGGCACTATCAGTCCCGGACAGGGTGGGGCGAAAGACACTGAGAGTGTTCAAAAAGAAATTACCTGCCGGAAATGCCATATGACCTTTGCGCGGTTTAAGGCCGGTGGAAAGCTTGGATGTTCCGAATGTTATAATTCTTTCAAGGAAGAAATCGACACCATGCTGAAGCAGGTTCACGGCTCCTGTCTTCATAAGGGAAAGCAGTACCCTCATGGGGGAAAAGGCATAAGCGGATCGAAAACAGTGGAGCAACTGCGTAAAGAAATGAACCAGGCGGTCAGAAACGAGGAGTTCGAGCTTGCCGCTGCAATACGCGATACGCTGAAGAATCTTGAGTCCCGGCAGATTGAAACAGAAAATACTGTCGAGCATAAATGATGGTTTCTTCTCAGGTTGATATTGTCCCTCCCTGGCTTGATAATTCCGGCCCGGAAAATGATGTTGTTATTTCAACAAGAGTGCGGCTTGCCCGTAATATTGATGGTCGGCGGTTTCCTGGTGAGGCATCGCTCTTTGAGAAAAAAACAATATACGAAGAAATTACCGGCGCATTACAAACAATAGACCGGTATAAATCCTGCGCTGCAATAAATTTCGGTACTTTGCCTGAGATAGAGCAGCAGTTTCTTGTTGAAGAACGAATTGTGAGTCCTGATTTTCTTGAGAGTGACGGTGACCGGGGGGTGGTGCAGATCGACTCCCGGCGGTATACAATCCTGATCAACGAAGAGGACCATTTGAGAATACTGGGTATGGATTCCGGGTATCGTCCCGATGAAGTCTGGGATTCGCTGGATGAGATTGACGATAATCTCGGAAAGAAACTCAATTACGCGTATGACGGTTATCGGGGTTTTTTAACCAGTTGCCCGACAAACTCCGGCACCGGCCTCCGGGTTTCGTTCATTTTACATCTTCCCGGGCTTGTTCTCACAAAAACTATCGATCAGATTCTCAGAGGGGCCAGCCAGACCGGGATTTCGACCCGGGGGTTTTTCGGTGAGCATTCGATGGTGTTCGGAAGTTTCTTTCAGTTGTCAAATTACGCAACGCTGGGTGCATCCGAACAGAGCTTTCTGACAACCACAAAGGAGATGATTGAAAAGATAATTGAGCATGAGCGCAAGGCACGGAAAAAGGTGGTCCGGTACGCAAAAAATGAGCTGGTCGACAGAATATATCGCGCATATGGTATTTTTTCTTTTGCGAAAATGATGACTATTGATGAATTCTACAACCTGGCATCATTGGTGCGGCTGGGAATATATATGGACTTGTTTAAAATTGTCTCTGTGGATGAGTTGAATCGCCTGATGCTGATTGTATTGCCTGCGCATATACAAATGGCTGCGGGAAAGGCCCTTTCCCCGGAGACTCTTGCCGAACAGCGTGCAATACTTGTAAAAACCTATCTTGGAGGAAGAACCTGACTTATGAATGGAATGTTTACCGATCGTGTCAAGAAAGTAATGCAGATAGCCCGTGAGGAATCGGTCCGGCTGGGTAACGATTACGTCGGCACCGAACACCTTCTGCTGGGGCTTGTGAAGGAGGGTGACGGTGTTGCTGTTGCAGTTCTTCGAAGTCTCGGGGTTGATCTTGACGTTCTTTCGCAGAACATAGAAAAGGCGATAACATCGACTGGTGGCATGATGACTATCGGTCAGATGTTGCCGTTTACTCCCCGGGCGAAAAAAGTGCTTGAGATTGCTGCCAATGAGGCCCGGTCGATGTCGCACAAGTATATCGGCACCGAGCATTTATTGCTTGCGTTAATGAAAGACACCGAATCTGCAGCGGCCAACGCGCTTGCCGCTGCCAGCCTGGAATACGATAGAGTAAAAAATGAAATCAACAAGGTGCTCAGGGGGGGAGAAACGGTTGGGAGTGCGCCCAGGGAAAAAAGCAAAACACCCTTTCTGGACCATTTTGGAAGAGATATAACTGCGCTTGCACTCGAAACCAAGCTTGATCCTGTTATCGGAAGAGAAAAGGAAATCGAGCGGGTCGTTCAGATTTTGAGCAGGCGTAAAAAGAATAACCCCGTGCTGATCGGAGAGCCTGGAATAGGAAAAACCGCGATTGTTGAAGGGCTTGCGCAGAAGATAATTGCAAAAGAAATTCCCCAGGTGCTTGAAAACAAGCGTGTGATCAATCTGGATATGGCATCGATGGTTGCCGGGACTAAATACCGCGGTCAGTTTGAAGAGCGGCTCAAGGCGCTCATGACTGAATTGCAGAAAAACGATAATATCGTAATATTCATCGACGAACTTCATACAATTGTCGGCGCGGGAGGCTCTGAAGGGAGTCTTGACGCATCGAATATATTCAAGCCTGCGCTGTCACGGGGAGAAATTCAGTGCATCGGTGCAACCACGCTCGATGAATACCGTAAATATGTCGAAAAGGACGGTGCGCTTGCTCGAAGATTTCAGACCATTATGGTTGATCCCCCGAATAT
>WJKA01000500.1 GCA_014729375.1 Chitinivibrionales bacterium | reverse complement strand
GTCCGGGATTGTGCCGCCATAAAGATCGTTGAGTGCAGCAGGGAGTTTTTTCAGAAGGCGTGCCTTGTTTTTATAAAAGCCGACCGGGAAAATCAGTTTTTCGAGTTTTCGTACCGGGATTTTTTCAAAATCTTCCGGGGCGTGCACCACCTTGAACAGCCGGTGAGAGGCCCGGGTCGTGGTTTCATCTTTGGTGCGTGCGCTGAGAATGGTTGATACCAGCACTTTGAACGGATCTTTTGTTTGCGCCTGCACCAGATCAACAACCGGCATCCGGTGCTTGAAAAATTCGTTTTCGAGAATCCGGTACGCGGCGTGCATGTTTTTTTGCTTATCGCTTTTCATATGATGTATCGAGTGCAGTATTTGAGTGAGCATTCTGCTTTTGTGGAGCGGGCGGCTTTTTTCCCCGAAGAAGCATCGCACGGATTTCAAAGCGGTGAGCGGTCATGGAAAAATGGTCACCGGGCTTTGAAGCAGATGGATTAATGTCGCCATTTTCAAGTTGCGAGCCGTTGCCGTGAAAAAAAACCGCCCAGTGACCAAGATAATATAATCCCAGGTCGATTCCTGTTGATGGAGTAAAAACACGAAGTGATGAAATACCGATTTTCCATGAAAAGCCCCCGCCGAAGGCCTCAAATCGCGGGAATGGCACCGATGCCCTGCTCTGAAGATATGAAAAAATATCATTCGCGGTACTCTCCGTATCGATGTCACTGTGTGTTTGTGTATAAATCAACGGCGTGGCAAAGACCGCCGCATTCAGAAATGTCTGCTCAACGCCGTCGACTCTGAAATATCGCTCCGGTAGTGCATGGCTGTACTGGGCGCCCAGTGTCAGGGATACATACATAAGTGAATGGTTGATGTCGACGCGGTTGGTAAGAGAGTCATCCTGAAACGATGATATCAGGGATTTGCGAAGCAGAAACAGTGATGTTTCAATGCTCAGCCGGTGTGTTGAGTCAACGCGTGGCGAGAATGAAACCATGAGCGGAAAGTAAATATGATAATCACTTGGTTCCTCCTGGACCGTGTAGGTAATCGTAACCGTATCCGTATCTGCGGCCGCAGGTATGAAATCCGCGCGAGGAATTTTCGAATCAATACCGAAATCAGAAAGCATCGACGGTAAGCCGCGGTTCCACATGTCAAACAGCGGAAACGCGCCGAGCGTCCACCCCAGCCCGAACCCCCAGTAGGGTGAATGATAAAACCGGTAGCTGGTATCGATGTCGTTCCACAGAGATTTTTCCCGCGTACTGTCTGGTATCTCCGGAAGGGGCGACACCGCTGTGCTGTCCGGAAGGGCTCTCTCAGCCGGCGTGTCCGCCTCTGGAGATGCTGTTGTATCCCGGAGTAAGCGGGCACTGTCGGACGGTTCGGCAGTGTCTATACTGTCTGATACAGAACCGGGGGTCAACGGGGCGGCTGATTGTGCCGGCTCGATGAAGGTCGAGTCTCCGGAAACAGAGACTGAAAAGCACAGAAGAAAAATAAGTGGGAAACAGTACATTTTCATTGAACAGGAAAATAAAACATGTCCGCGGGGTGGCGAATCAGCCGGGATTCCGGGTAATCTCAATGACAATCAGTGTATAATCGTCTTCGTACGTATACTGGCAGAGCTGCTGCTCGATTCCGGGAATTACCTTTTCAAAGGGGAGCTGGTTGCAGGACACAAGTATTTCCTGGAATTTTTTGTATCCTAAAACCCCCTTGCGGGCCTCGGATTGTTCTCCCATTATTTCATAGATACCATCGGTAAAAATATAAAGGCGGTCGCCTTTCCGGAAATGGTGTTTTTTCTGCTCGTATTTCGGATCATCGATAATACCGATAAATGTACCCGAAGCATTGAGAATGTGCACATTCTGATGTTCGCTGATTACCACAGGTTTCGGGTGTCCTGCACGGGCATAGGTAATGGAATTATCGGCAAGATCGATAACACCCCAGAAGCTTGTGACATAATGTCCGGTATTAATGTTATACATCAGGTCCTTATTCATTCTGTCCAGGAGTTCGCTTGCCGGCATTTCTGCTTTCGTGTGGTTGTAGAGTACAATTTTGGAGATTGTGCCGATAAAAGATGATGCAAGACCGTGGCCCGAGGCATCGCCGATAAAGACGCCGATTTTTGTGTCGGAGAATTGAATAAAATCATACAGGTCGCCGCCGACGCTTTCCACCGGATGGTATGTTGCAGCGATTTTCAGGCCATTGATTTTCGGTATGGTCCGCGGCATTATGCCGAGTTGGATCTGACGGGCAAGGCTGAGTTCTTCATTGGTACGGTCATGTGCTTCCTGGAGCCGGTCGGTTGTCCGGGCCAGTGCGGCATTTTGTTCTTCAAGATTACCTTTCAGCCGTTCGAGCTCGGTGATATTGCGAATATGCTCGACAATTGCATCCCCGGATGAGCCGATGTCGCTAAATGGATAAAATGTCAACGAAATAATTCCGTCGTTAGGCTGACGCGGATGCGGTGAGCGTTCGCTGATTTGCTTTCTTCCGTAGGCGGTAACCTGCTTCATTTTGCAGTCGAGGCAGGGCTCTTCACGGTTGCGAAGTATCTTGTAGCACGTATGCCCGAGAACATCCCAGAATGTTTTGCCCACCAGGCCGGTATATGCCCGGTTGGTGCGGAGGATGGTATAATTGCTGTCGATTATGGCAAGGGGGTCGTCAATCGAATCGAACGTGGACTGCAGGTGGGTCTTGCTTTTAACAATAAGGTGAACCGGATATTTTTTATATATGAAAAGCAGGACCCCGATACATGCAAGGAGTAAAATCCAGGGAAAAATCATCAGTAAAGTCTGCATAGTTTAATTCCTGAGACCGGCACTGCTTCAGTGCTGCGGCAGCGGGACCATCAGGTACCCGCGTATGCTTTTGTCAAATAGCGGGGAGAAAGGTCATCGATCTTTGTAA
This sequence comes from Chitinivibrionales bacterium, assembly GCA_014729375.1. Classification (GTDB taxonomy): domain Bacteria; phylum Fibrobacterota; class Chitinivibrionia; order Chitinivibrionales; family WJKA01; genus WJKA01. The sequence continues at coordinate 3,372 of WJKA01000500.1, read as the reverse complement.
AGGATTCGGCATGTCCGGATGAATACAATGCTTTGCGTGCACACGCCAGCCCCCGCTGTATTGGATATTCGTCAACCGAATATGCCGGGTCTCGTTTTTTCAGAAAATCGAAAACCATGCTTTTAGTGTATCCTAATGTATCGGTAATGACAACATCACGCTCGGTTATGGCCGATTTGAATTCATCAACCGGACTGCACGTATCGGCGGTTTCCCTGATGCACGCATTTGTATCAACCCTGAACCGGGCCCAGAAAATGTTGTTTCGACGTGCATCAAATGCAATTACGACCGGTTGATTTCGTATGTTCGATCCGATTGCCACGCTTTCCAGTGAAGACACCGGCAGGATGGCCGTTGGCGTGTCGAGGCAGAAGCCCTTGACAAAAGAAATTCCGATCCGGAGGCCGGTGAATGAACCGGGGCCCACAGCAACAGCGATTTTCTCGATATCCTGAGAAGCGACCCGCGCGTTTTTCAGGATAAAACCGATTCCCGCTGCAATGGATTCGGCGTGAGAATTGCGCACGTATCGGGAGAACGACGAGACATTCTCGCCGTCTTTGATAAGACCAATGCCAAGTTCGACTGAGGATGTGTCGATTCCAAGTATCCAGCTCATTGGCGTTTTCTCAGGTTCAGGGACCGTTGCAGGATAATATCCAGCATTTGCCCATAGGTACCGCCTTCACCTGCAAATGATTTCGGTACAAGCGAGTTCGGCGTCAGGCCGGGGAGTGAATTCAGTTCGAGTACAAAAAGCCCCTGATCGTTGGCGATCATGTCAGTGCGGGAAACGCAGGCACAGGAAAGTACCTTATGGGCGCGGAGCGCTGCATTTTTTACTTCTTTGATAAGGCCCTCAGGCTGTGGTGCTGGCACTATTTCATCGCAGGCATTATCCGTATACTTCGCATCGAAATCAAAAAAGGCCGAATTTTTCGGCCTGATTTCTACCGGGGGAAGCGCCCGGGGCACACCGGTAGTATCTTCAAGGACCGGGCAAGACAGTTCAACGCCCTCAATTGCCGATTCCACCAGTATGTCGTCGGCCTCATGCTCGAATTGTTCAAGAAGCTTGCGAAGTTCGGCGGTGGTATCGGCCTTTCCTATCAGCCTGCTTGATCCCGATTGAGGACATTTGACAAAACAGGGAAAACCGCGCTCGTCGGCAATGGATTCCACGGTTGATCCCGGATTGGATTTGCCATAGATAGAGTATGGCGGCGTTTGCAGGCCGTTCTGCTCGAAAATCCTTTTTGAGGCTATTTTATTCATGGCAACAGCACTGGCAAAGACGCCTGATCCTGTATAGGGTATTTTCAGTGTATCCAGGTATCCCTGGAATATGCCGTCCTCGCCGAATGAACCATGGAGTCCAATAAAGGCAATGTCGCAGTTATCCCAGACCGCAGGTGATGAATACGGCGGAAACGGCCCTTCGAACACCGGGCTTTTTCCGGGACCGGACAGCGTTTCGGGGGCAGGGATTTCAGCATCATCGCAGGAGATATAGAACTCCATATTCATTGAGACGACAACCGCGCGGCCGCGATATTTTTGTTTGTCAAGATGACGGAGCACTTCTCTTCCGGTCAAAAGGGATATTTCATGTTCGACGGACGGGCCGCCCATGACAACATTGACCTGTATCATTATGCCCCCGCTTCTTTGAGCTCTTTTCTGATTTGTTCCACCGCGGACCCGGCATTGACCCGGAACTGTTCCCGGTTATCGCGGCGACGGATCGTGACCGTATCGTCTTCCATGGACTGGCTGTCGACAGTAATGCAGTACGGGGTCCCGGCTTCATCCTGGCGCGCGTAGCGACGGCCTATGGATAAATTGATGTCCAGAAATGTTGCAATGCCGTTGTCGAGGATATCGTTGTATATTTTTTCCGCCTTTTCCGGCATGCCGTCACGTTTAACAAGCGGCAGTACGGCCGCTTTTATCGGCGAAAGCGCGGGATGAAACCGTAAAATGGTCCGCTTGTTTTTCCCTTCACCCTCAACAGCATAGGCATCCACAAGAAACGCCAGGGTGGCCCGGTCGGCCCCTGCCGCCGGCTCGATAACATACGGGAAAATATGCTGCTTACTTTCCTCATCGAAAATCGCAAGCGTTTTGCCGCTGAACTCGCTGTGCTTTTTAAGATCGAAATCGGTGCGGTTGGCAATCCCCTCAAGCTCGTTCCACCCGAACGGGAATTTATACTCGACATCAACGCACGCTTTTGCATAATGAGCAAGTTCGTCTTTTTCATGGTCGCGCAGGCGCAGGTTTTCGTTGCGAATGCCGTTTTTGATATACCAGTTGAACCGCTCGTTTTTCCAGTACTCATACCAGTGCTCGTCGTCCTGAGGGTAACAGAAAAACTCCATCTCCATCTGTTCGAACTCCCGGGTGCGGTAGGTAAAATTGCCGGGCGTGATTTCGTTGCGGAAGCTTTTTCCTGTCTGGGCGATCCCGAACGGCAATTTCAGCCGCGAGGCCTGCTGGACATTGAGAAAATTGACAAAAATGCCCTGTGCGGTCTCCGGGCGAAGGTACACGGTTGCCGAACGGTCCTCGACCGGCCCCATGAATGTCTTGAACATGAGATTGAATTTCCGCGCGTCGGTCAGCTCGCCGCCGCATTTCGGGCAGGTTTTTGTGTCCTCAAGATGGTCCGCGCGGAACCGCGACCTGCACTCCCTGCAGTCCACCAGCGGATCGGTGAATCCCTGAAGGTGCCCTGAAGCCTCCCACACCCGGGGGTGCATTAAAATCGAAGCATCCTGACCCACAATGTCGCGGCGGGTCGTGACCATGGCTTTCCACCATGCTTCCTTGACATTCCGCTTCAGCTCAACCCCCAGAGGACCGTAGTCCCAGCAACTGTTGAGACCGTCGTAAATCTCGCTCGATTGGAATATAAATCCCCTTCTTTTACAAAGGGATACAATCGTTGTCATCAAGTCATTTCTGGTGTCGGGCATTAAAACTCCTTGTTCAGATTTTTTTTCAGGCGTTCTTTGACAGGAATGTCCTCCTGAATCTCAAAAGACAAGCCCGTAATCATCTCATAAAGCTGAATATACCGGGAGGAAAGCTCGACAACAAGCTCTTCGGGCGCAGGCGGAAGCACCTCGTCTTCATAAGGATTGCAATGTTCCTTGAACCAGAGCCGCAGGAATTCTTTGTCGATATTTTCCGGCTCCTTGCCCTGAGAAAACCGCTCTTCATAGGAATCGGCAATCCAGTATCGTGAAGAATCAGGAGTGTGTATCTCATCAATGAGCACAATCTCGCCGTTGCTGTCGGTGCCCAGTTCATATTTTGTATCGACAAGAATCAATCCGTTTTTTGCCGCAATCTCCATGCCCCGCT
>WJKA01000499.1 GCA_014729375.1 Chitinivibrionales bacterium | reverse complement strand
TGGTAGATGTCGTTTCAACCACTGCTGAGGGGCAAAGAACTGAAAATACGAACTGTTCCCAGACCAGACAAACCACTACAAATACTTCTGCACCGGTTGGGCCTGCACTTGCCGGAACGACTCACAAAACGCGTTTTGTAGTGAAGACTTTTTGCAAAAAGTGACGAAAAAACGCTGGAATCAGCATGTTTTCACCTTAACTGTCGAACGTGGGTTAAAGCATTAATCGAGGGATTCGAACCCCTTTTTGAATATCCGTATCATGGCTATTATAATCCTTTTAAAGCAGTCAGATTATTTTTCAGGTCGAAGCAGCTTTTTTATCCCTAATCCTTAACATTCGCAATACTGGTCATTTGCCGCCCCGGCGCATCTGCAATGCAGCAATAGATGCCGTTCGGCAAATCGGGAATAATCGTGTTTGCGCATCCATTTTCGCTGTGAGCCGTATTGCGAAAAACCAGTTCGCCTCGCGCATTATACAGCGAGATGTTGATCGCGGCACTCATTGAGTACCCGATATCGAGTGACAGTCTGTTGCCGGAAATTGAAAACGGGTTCCGGGCGGTGGGGAATCGTGCAAGCGTGTTTGTTTTGCTACTGTAATTTTCCGGGATATAATCATTGCATTCCTGATAATGAACACTGGAACCGTCAAAATCAATTTTGAAACCGCTTTGATTATCATTTATCACCAACTTTTCCCGGTCATCTTCTTCTATTACCCGCATATAAGGAGAACGAAGTGTGGGATATTTTTCCCATTCAATGGTAATAGAACTGTGCTTAAACGGGTCAATTTGGATGGTTGGCAATTTATCGTCACGGCCGTTTTCGGAGCTGTGTTGCAGCGATATATTATGGCCTTTGGTATTGGTATAAGAAATGGTAGCTGTTGATTTATCCCAATTTAATGAGTCTTTGTTTGCCCGGTTTTTAAACATGTCATAAGTTGTTTCATTGCTATGGGCCATTTCTACTACATATCCGCAATGTCCACCATCGTTGTCTCCATCATCCACCAGTCTTTCAGTATCAATAAAACCTGAGGCTTGCCTGTTTCCTAATTTGTAATGCAAGGGAATAAAAGCAAAATAAACATATCCATTTCTTGTTTGGTATTTACCATACCAGGTTTGACGGGTATCATCGCTTTGAAGTATTTCATTTTGATTTGGTGAACTTACATGTACCTGCGCCAGCCGGTGTGTTTCATCTGACGGGATAACGCAATAAACTATCGCGGTATTTTCAAACTGGGCCATTTCCATGTACGGGGAATACCCTACCCAACTGTCAGCTCCCACATTTCCGCTGTATCCGGCTTTATGTTCCCTGAAAAACTTATTGCCCCAGTTCTCATTTACATGCCTTTGTGGTGAGCTGAAAACCATGAACCCGTTGTCCCAGGATGCAGAACCGGCAATGCCGTCATTGTAATCCGGTTTATCGCCGGGTCGTACTTTAATATTTCCGGTACCCATGGAAAATTGCCGGTGAACGTAGGAATATCTGAAAACGGTTCTGGCATAATCGCTATGATAAGAGTTCCCCGAATGGCCCTTATCTGAAATTACTACTTGTCGCTGGAACCACCCGTTAATGCCACAGGTTTGCATCAGGGAATAAGGCATGCGTATATCACCTGCAATAATACGGCGCGTTTGCATTTGAGGATTATAATCACTGCTTGGAATTGTAGCATGATGAGTGGGCTTGAAATTTCCATCTGGTGGAAATCCTCCAAACATCTGTGAATGTTCTGTAAAACCGTGGTTTTCATTGATAGAATTAGATTTGGCCCGATTTACCGTACCGATGTATGTTTTATGTTGGTAATGCAGTCCGGCAAGGGCATAATAATAATCCAGGATGCCACCGGAGAGATTCATGGCCGTTTGACGATCATTGACCCGGGCCAGCTCATAAAAAACTGTCCACGGACTTAAATGATGAGACATATAATTTGGTGACAGGTTCTCTCCCATGCCATATTCAAGCAAATACCGGAAATAAGGTTTGATGTGCTTTTCTTCGATCTGGTTGATCATGTAGGTACCCTTCTCTTCGTCATCTTCAACCCCTTCTCTCACGATGAAAGAAGACTGGGACCATTTCAATCCCACGCCATAGGCAGTTGATCGATACATCTGGCATTTGTTTTCTGTGTTGTATGCCCATAAATCGTCCCCCCAGGCATTATTCTCATTGGTGGAATAGAACATCTTCAAATCATTTTCTTTTTCGCTGGCAAAAACATCCGGATATTTGTTCAATATATAGTTAACCCGATAAGAAGTAAAACACCTGCTTTCGTGTTCTGAAAATAACATAACATTATAAAGCATGTTTTTAGCATTTTGCTTGTGTGTACTAACATCTTCGGCCTGAATCAGGGTAGCCAAAATGTCATTCATCCAATCTTTTCCATTGAGATCATGTCTTCCATATAAATCGGGATTCGCTTTCCAGTGTATACTTTGGTCAAAAAGACTTGTACTGTTATTATAATTTGTTTCAAGTGTTTTTTCTTTATAGGAAGCAATTGCGCTATCGGTATAACTGTCCTCCCTGCCTGGTATCTCATCAGCATTATGCAGGTTGTCAATATGCTTTTGCAGGAAAGTTTCCATAACATCCTGTGCGTTCACTGAGGAAAAAATCAAAAGCCACATGAAAAGACATAGAAGAAATTTGTTTTTGTTCATAACGATATAAATTTTAAATTAAACTATTGTTTTTCAATTATTTAATCAGTGCTGTCCAAAATAAGGCAGAATCCTACTGATAAGCATTTCCTTTTTTCAGCTTCCACGACGAATATAATCTTTAATTTTTTACATCAGGCAATACCATCGTGCAATTAGTCTTTTTTCCCACTCTTCCCCCGACCGATTCTCATCAGAAAATATACATATTTCGGCTGTTTTTGTCAATCCAAAGCGTACCTGTCTCCGGGCTTTTCAGCGGACCTCAAAAAACGGGCATATTTCAGATGCAGTTCATTGCGAAGAAGCTGTAGTCCAGGCTCTTACGATTCTCATTTGCATCGGCGGCAAGCGATGTTTGAGACGGAGCGCAAACAAGAGACGTGCCGAAATCGTACGAAGTGTTCCATCAATATGAAAAACAGTGTATTAGCAACGACAGGCCAGAACTCGCGCGAATCGCATTAATGCAACGGTAGTCGCACAGTGCGATCGTCGTTACATACAACATGCGGCTGTCGGTATCAATAAAGGCTGCAAAGCTCTGTATTTATGACGGCGCTGAGGTATGGTATGGGGCAGTCACAATAATCCGTTTGTGCGGACCACCTGAGAGGAACGCGGGCTTCGACAAGCTCAGCCATCGCGCGAGGTATAATATCCAGGGTGCTGCACATCACAACATTGAATGAGGAGAAGCCCATTGATAGGCAGAGCATTCAGCTCCCGCGGAGGCGGGGCGTCGCTCACATCCAGATAACGTGTCGTCCGGCTTGTAGTGACTGGTTCTTATTTCGTTACTAGCCGCACAAGAGATTGTTGCCGCTTCGATAAGGCTTGCAAAGGAGTGCGAAGTATGGGGGCAGAGAAGCGAATAACAAAAAAAATTGTCGATGTTGCATTTAAATACTCTACAAAGATCGTCCACGCAGACATATTCGTGAATGCTCCATCGCCGCTTTTGCCGTGCCGGGGGGATTTCTACCCGGCATGAAACCACACCGCACGTTGGGTGGGCGTCGAGGTGCTCACATTGTCGCTGCAGGCGCCCCGGTAATGAGATGTCGTCGCTGTCCATACGCGCGATATACCGTCCCCGGGCGATTTCGACACCCGCGTTCAGTGCCTGCACAATGCCGCCGTGGGACAGGGTGAGTATCCTGATTCGGTGGTCCTGCACCGCATGATGGGCAAGAATCGGACCGGTGCGGTCCCCGGAGCCGTCGTCGACAACAATCAACTCAATATCGGGGTCGGTCTGAGTGAGGATACTGGTAATTGCCCGCTCGATGGTTGACTCACCGTTACAGGCCGGCATAACAACAGAGATGAGGGGCGGGTCTTTCATTGCAATAAAGTATTTGCGGTACAATCCAGCAATATCATTCAATTTATACCAAGGGCAGCTTTGATTTCAGCAACATCATCACGCAAATGTGAATTCTCATCTGTAAGCTCCTCGATAGTCCTCTGCTGTGCTTTCATCGCCTCGATCAGCACGGCAACCAACCGGTCGTAGGACATGGTTTTGTATCCGTCACTGCCGGTTTGAACAATTTCAGGAAGCACTTCTTCGACTTCTTGT
>WJKA01000498.1 GCA_014729375.1 Chitinivibrionales bacterium | reverse complement strand
TGATTATACCACGCTTGGCATGATTTATCAGAAAAAGAAATCCTACAAGCAGGCTGTTGACAATTACCAGAAAGCCCTTCAGTTAAATCCCCAGAAGCTTGATGTTCTTGCTGCACTTGGAGAATGCCAGGCCGCACTGGGACAAATAAAAGAAGCGATTATTACCTACGAACAGGTCATTATGATGAACCCGAAGGCATCTGATGAATTCAAAGCCCTCGGCGACCTGTATTCGAAACAGAATCAGGATGAACAGGCACTCAAAGCATATAAAAAATATCTTGATAGCGGGGTAAAGGACAACGCTGTCGCCGAAAATATCGGTATGATCGAATTCAGAAAGAAAAATTATAAAGACGCAATTAAATATTTCAGCATGATAACCGGGAAAGCAGCGCAGGAGTTCAAGCTTCAGCTTGCGTACGGGGAAGCGTGCTACCATGCAAAAGAGTATGAAAAAGCAATCAGTATTTTTAATTCACTGAAAGGTCGAAATCCAAGCAGGGACGCATTAAAAACAATTTCCCTGCTTATGGCAAAATCGTATGAGAAGAGCGGCGAAAAAACAAAAGCCGCACAGTCGTATCGAACGTATATCGGTATTCCCGGTGTCCGGGATGAAGATGCTGCGTATAAAGTGGCGTTTCTACAGGAAAAATCAAGTCCGGCTGGCGCCAAAAAGCAGTACGAGCAGAATATCGCAAAATATCCCAAGGATTACCGGAACTATCTCCGGCTCGGCCTGCTTTACTCGGAAAATAAGACCACGCTCAGCAAAGCAATCAGCATGTTTAAAAAGATCACTCCCATGGCGGATTCGATCCCGATTATCTGGGAAAAGCTCGGTGAGGTTTACGGGGAACTCGGAAAAGAGGATGACGAGCTGAATGCGTACAGAAATTATGTTAAAAAAGAGCCGCAGGACCCCAAAGCAAATAAGCGTATCGGACTAATTCTTGTCAAAAAAGGCAAATACAAAGAGGGGCTGATTTATCTGGAGACTGCAAGCACGCTTGCACCCAAGGATGTTGACATTATGTATTCGCTTGCTCACAGTTATGCAAAAACAAACCGGCCGAACGAGGCTATCAGTGTCCTTGAAAAAGCAAAGCAGCTTGCGCCCAAGAATCTGAAGATCAGGCGTCAGCTTTACAAACTGTTTATGAAAGTCGGCAAGGAAAAAGAAGCGCGGAAGGAAATTGAAGAACTTCTGGCGATCGATCCGAATGACGTGGAATCACGGATGGTCTATGCAGAGCTTCTGTACAGAGACAAAAAATATGATGAAGCTGAAGAGGAGATCGAGAATATCATGGCGGTTTCACCCGGCTTTGAAGTCTTAATGCTTCTTGGCAAAGTGAAAGTTGCCAAGAAAGAATATTCGGAGGCGTTGGCCGCGTACGATGAGATTATTGCAATGGAAAACTATGCGCCCGCGCTTTATGAAAAAGCTGAATTATTCCGGAAATACGGCAAGAAGCTGGGAAAGAGTCCGAAATGGGCCGAAACATTCTACAAAAGGGCTTTGCGATCGGATTCAACCTATGCATTGGCCGAGTTGGGTATCGCCAAACTGCAGAAACTGTGGAAGCGTGATGATCTGTACAAAAAGCATCTTGAACGAGCAAGAAAGCTGGATCCGACAAATCCGGAAATCCTGGAAGAACTTAAAAAGGCCAGGTAACATACTGGTTTTGGCGGGTCCGAGAATGCCATGTTCGGTTACCAGGCAGGGCTTCGCTTTTATACCCGGCATACAGGTTCAAAGGCCCGAAACAGGGCCTTTTTTCAATTATATACAGGAAAATAAACAGAAAAATGCAGAATAAAACAATAATTCCGGAAGTTTGACCGTAGTGAATATGAACGAAAAAGAAAACGACAAAATTTTATTCGATCTCTGGCAAAAAGGTGATCCGAGCGGTTTTTCAGGTTTGTACGAAAAGTACAGGTATCGCGTATTCGGATTTCTCATGAGAATGACCGGAGACCGGAGCAGGGCTGAAGACTTGATGCAGGATACGTTTATAGCTGCATTGAAAAATATCGATCAGTTCGACAGGAACAGGAATTTTCTGAGTTGGATTTTTGGAATTGCTCATAAGAGAACTATCGATTTTTTCCGTCACGCCAAAGTCGAAAGCGACCATGAAGGTGATGCGATTTCTTCGATTGGAAGTAAGTTTGATTCTCCAGCCGAGAGCATGTCGAATAAAGGATTACGGGATAAGATAAATGAAGCAGTGCAGAGTCTTGAAGCGACACAGCGGGAAGTTTTTTTATTGCGCGAGCTAGGTGATGTCCCGTTCAAGGAGATAGCAGAAATAATGAATTGTCCAATTAACACAGCGCTTGGCCGGATGCGCCTGGCGTTGAAGAATATCCGCAAAGAGCTACAGAAAAGGGGTATTCATGGAGTGCAATAAGTGGGAAGAAAGCGGTCTTTTGTACACGTCGAACGAACTCGATGATGAACAGCGTGAGCAATTTGAAAACCACTGCAGGGAATGCAGCACCTGTGCCGGAGAGCTGAAAACATACCAGCAGGAAAAAGCAGAATTTTTTACCCTGCCCGTTCTTTCAGAATCACCGTCACAGAAAACCGATCAGGAAATTCTTCGAGTATGCAGTACCCCGCCTCAAACGAAAACATCGCTCAATATATTTGCT
>WJKA01000497.1 GCA_014729375.1 Chitinivibrionales bacterium | reverse complement strand
TGGCAGTCCTTTTTCTTTTCTGCGCTGCACGAGCTGTTAACGAAATCACCAGCAATGATGTATACTGCCTTGAAGGCAGGAACGATACGTTGTGGATGATCACGGCAAAGGGTATAAATTTCACCACGGGTTCTTCAGACAGTCTGACATGGTGGGGAAATAAAACCGGAGACATGTATCCGGTTTTGGTTTTTGGCGACAACAGAGTGTTTGTCCCGCTTGTATCTGAAAATTTCGTGGACCCGAATACGGTCTGGGTATACGAGCAGGAATCCGGGGATATCTCCTCTTTTACTATTCCATGGGAGGCAAAGGTGCTTGAAGCGCTGCGGGACTCCCTTGGTGAGGATGACACGAGTGAATTGCAGATAAATTTCCAGGTCAACGCACTCTCATGGTCGCCTGGTCGCTTATGGATAGCGCGACTTTCCGGCGGGCTTGTGGAATGGGATATTGCCGCGGCAACCGGCACGGTTCATCTACCGGGCGATTCCCTTTCCTATCAACCGGCATCTTTTCCGCAAATCGATCTGCCCGGATATCCCGACAGCACTCGTTCGGTTGAAGGAGTAATTGCGGCAGGAACCGGGGATTCGCTTCTGGTATGGGTACAGACTCCCGCCGCGATATGGGCATATAATCCTTCCGCCGCTGATTCTGCCTGGAGCGCTCTCAGCGATTCCCTGGCCGTGCAGGGGCGGAAAGTTGTCCGGTACAATAACATTTACGTTCGTCAACGAGCAACCGACACGCTTGTATTTGCCGACATTTACACTGCCTCCGATTCCATGGACACATCAACAGCGCGCGCACTCTACCGGTATGACTTTACATCCGGCACCTGGAACGAGTATTTGAAAACATCTCCCGACGCATTGACTTTTGGTTTCGGTGATACTGTTTACGTGGTATCGAACGGTACGATCAATGCTCGTACCGATACGGGCGAGGTAATCGATAAAACACGATTCAACGAGCGGTTGAAATCCGATGAAGGTGTGCCGTCACAAATAAACGATATACTTTTTGTTCCGCAAAAAAGCGACACTGCGCTTTTCTGGGTGGCGACAAACCAGGGGATCTATTTCAGTCGCAATGAAATATACGATGAGCAATATGAAATCAACTTTATTCATGAATTCCGGTCACCGCCACTAGCCGGTGGTCTTTCCCGGACTTATTTCTATCCCGGCATACTGAAAAATCCCGATGAATTCGGGGGCGGTGCTCCGGTGGGATACTTTGCCTATAATCTTTCCAGAAGCGCTGATGTGACAATCAAGATTTACGACTGGAACATGGATTTTGTCAAAACAGTAATCAGCAATGCACCGCGCAGGGCGGGGACATCACGCAAAAGCGGCCGGAGTACGGTAAAAACGGAAGACAAATGGGACGGCACAAATACGGCCGGCGAAAATGTCGCGCCTGGTGTGTATTACTACAAAATTACAACAAGTGAAAACGAGCGGGCATTCGGAAAAATTATTGTTGCCCGGTAATTGTTATGCTATCAATAAAACACCTGTTTCTGGTTACCTGTATTGGATTTTTTGCCTGCCGGTTATCGGCATCGTCCTCTCTGGGCGGTCTTGCGGGCGCGTACCTTCGTCCGCCGGTCGGTGCGGTGGCCGTCGCCATGGGAGGCGCGCAGACAGCGTCGCCCGATTACCTTGCATCCTGGTGGAACCCGGCAATAATCGCCACGTCAAAAACCAAGAAGATCTCACTGGGTACGGGATACCGGTCACTGGGACGGCTTGAGGGGTTTTCCTCTCTTGAACTGAGAATTCAGCGCCTGGGACTGGGCTTTGTGGTGCTCTATCGCGGCGACCCGTACATTGACGGTCTTGTTGACGCTGATGAATATGAAATCGGGCCGGTATCGTATAATACAGTCACCTCTAAAATCGCGTTCAGTTACCTGGTCAGCCGCCGTCTCTCACTCGGGGCATCTCTCGGCATGTATTACCAGAGCCTTCCGGCCTATGACGACAATGCGCTTGACAGGACAAATGAATGGTCGTTTGCGATAGGCGGAATCGACCTCGCCGCACACTACCGGCTTCTTGACAACCTCACTTTCGGCGTTGCCGTCCGGCACCTGAACGTCGTTGAAGACTGGCAGTTTGCCATGGGCTCGCTCAGTTCGGCTGAAACGCAGATGGTTCCCCCGACGATAGTCCTGGGTTCCCGCTTTTCCTCCGAACTGCTTGGAAAACCGTTTTTCTGGAATTGCGATATTATCGGTTATGCAATCAGCGGGGAGCTGAACTCTCTCAGTCATATGACTGCAGTGCTCAACAACGGGATTGAGTGGCAAATGTGGGAGTCACTGTATCTCAGGGGCGGTATCGGCGATGTGGCGTTTGACAGCAATATATTCGATGACCGGGACAGGTATTCGGAAAGTTTTTCGCTTCGTGTTACCGCGGGCTTTTCGGTAGACCTTTCCGGTGTTAAAGAAGGTTTACGCCTGAACTATGGTCTGTCAAACAGCAAAATAATGGCCGGTGCAAACCAGCAGGTCGATATTGTATTTTACTTTTAGGTATTATCATGAATTGCAATCGCATCATCCTGTTCATTAGCGTACTGACAGCGGCGGTTTTTACT
>WJKA01000045.1 GCA_014729375.1 Chitinivibrionales bacterium | reverse complement strand
GTACGTATACTATAATAGTATCAGAAACGATTCGAATTTTAATTGCATATTTATTCAAGGGGGTGTACTGGATTTCGACGGTATGTGAGAAGCGCGAGCAGCATGTCGAGGATTATCGGTTGGCCTCGTTAATCATCCGATAAAACTAATAATTGCCGAAGATTATTCTTTTGCAATGGCTGCCTAATAAGCGCAGCCGGTCTGATACGCGATCGCACCCGTAGTGTATCGGGCCCCGATCAGGGTGCTGGTTTAAGCGGGATGCATCGACCGTTTTGACGAGATCAATTGATGCTGGCTGTTTCCTGAGCCTGTCTGCCGGCGCTGGAGATAGCGAGAACAAACGACAGACTAAGCATGTAGCGGCTTTCGCGGACCGCTTATCGGACAGGGGTTCGACTCCCCTCACCTCCAGACTTCGCTCCGCAGCACAGCGAAGGAGCGAAGTCTGCCACGCCGAAGCGCGGAGTGCGAAGGCGGGCATTATCCCCTGTTCGAAAGCGGAGCTACGTCTTGGCAGGCCAGAATAATTTTTACTATGTTTACCTACTTGAATCCTTGTCATCACCGTCCCGGCATTATACGGGATATTCAAGGAACTATTCTCAGCGGTTGTCCGAACACAATTCCGGCAAGAATCCCCACACATCAAAATACCGCCCATGGCGTATCCAGACGGTGCTGGCGTTTACCGAGGAACGGCGTGCGCGGGATTTTGAGCGCTACCTGAAATCGCCTTCAGGAAGAGCTTTTTCACGGAAGAGGCTCTGACCTTCCGAAGCGCGGAGTGCGAAGGCGGGCATTATCCCCTGTTCGAAAGCGGAGCTACGTCTTGGCAGGCCAGAATAAGCCAGGAATCAAAAATCTGAAGTTTAATTCTATGCCGATTCTCTCACAATAAACTTTGTGTGGAGTTCCTTGTGCTTGATCCCGGATTCTCTTCCTTCGAGTTTATCGACAATCATATTGATTGCATAGTCGCCCATTTCGAGTTTTGGTTGGCGGACTGTTGTGAGTGTCGGCTCGATAACTTCTGCAGCAGGAAGGTCGTCATAACCGACTACAGCAAGTGAATCGGGCACAATAACATTTTGTTTTTTCGCTTCTTTGATAATGCCGATTGCGACCATGTCTCCTGCAGGTACGAATACAGCCGTTGTTTCAGGCGCTTGTGCTCGGATCTGATCAAAAATCTGCATACCATTGTCCACAGCAACATCGTCTGTTTTATATACGAGGCTATCATTATATTCGATCCCGTTTTCCTGAAGTGCGGCTTTATATCCGTTTAAGCGGTCCTGGGTAGGGACATTTGGCTTATCGCAGATGACGCAGGCGACTGATTTATGTCCTTTTTGAATCAGATAGGAAGTGGCATCGCGCGCACCCTGCATGTTGTTTACAAATACAGAATCAAGAATATCGCACTCACGGGCCACAAGAATACAGGGAACGTTTTCATCTTTGAAAACATGCAGTTCCTCTTCGGGGACCAGCGCGCTGATCAGGATTATTCCATCAATTCTCCGCTCACGGGCAAGCCGCTGGAAAAGCTGTGATTCGCTTTCTTTCTGGCCGATTGTATCGAAAAGCTGAACAGTGTAATCGATATCGCGGTTTGTGCTCTTAATGCCCTGAAGAATGCGGACAACAAATGAGGAGGCCAGATTAGGTACAATAACGCCGATTGCGTTTGATTTTCTTGTCGCAAGTCCGCGGGCAATAACATTGGGATAATAGCTGAGTTCACGGGCTATTTTCAGTACTTTCTTGCGGGTGGCTTCCGAAATGTTCGGTTTATTATTAATGACCATGGAGACGGTCGCTGCGGTTACACCCGCTTTCTCAGCAATATCTTTTAGCGTGACAGGCATAATGACAACCTTTCTTATAGAGAGTATATATATTCTCAGAATGCAAAGGATATGCTGAAGCCGAATTCTTCTCTTGACAGCGACAAGTCCGGCTTCAGCTCCATCCGCTTGTTTATATCATGCAAATGTGCATCGACAACAGCGTCGAAAATGCCGTAAAAGTAAAAAAGAATCGAATACCAGAGATACGTATTTCGTTTCCTGAAAACTTCATCTCTTCGGGAATCCCAGTTGTCGCGGAATGTTTGTTCAAATTCATTTTCCGGGTTAGTGGGAGTGCTCATCTCCAGGATTTTTGCTTCACAGTCTCTCATCAGGGTATGATAATTATACGACATGAATCCCAGCGTAAACTGCACCATGGTAATCATTCCTGCTTTTGAAAGAGCACCATTATATATCTGTCCCATTCCCAGGCCTGGTATGGCCGCGAGCCAGCCGGCCACGGCCGGGTTCCTCGGCAATTCATCGTGGAAATATCCGGAACTTTGCAGTGCATCCATAATATTGAAATAGGTGCATCCCGCCATGCCGAAAGCCATGTGATAAAAGATTTTTCGTGCTTCACGGCGATCAAACCGGGCAAGATCGTAATTCATCGATGCAAAAACAACCCTCCCGTGTGCAGCATCGACAAGTGAGTCGAGCGTGTCAAGGTACAGCGAGTCTTTGACAAATGCAGAGTCGAAAACGGTTGCCGTATCGATTTTCTGAAGGTAACAATCGAGGGAATCCCGGAGCAGTGCAAGTTCCTGCAGCGCAAGCGCACTAGAATCTTCCTGGTCCTGCAGGGAGTATTTCTTGTCCCGGGCGTAAAACAAATATCTGTCTCGGGCTACCAGCCCCAGTATGATTTCGGTAGCAAAAAAGAGCGAGCCTTTTATATACCGTTTGGTGTGCATCTGACCCAGGCCTGGTATCAGAGTGGAAAGGCCGCCGGCTATCACCGGATTGTACGCTTTTTGCATGTTCGACGTCGTTTCAGTCTGCATTTCGCTGATCACCGTATCCCGGTTAACGGATTTAATCGGCTCGTTCATCACAAGTGATACCGAATCAGGATCATTTTTTACATCTGCATGCAGTGTCATGCAGGCCATGAGTAAAATCCCGGAAAAAATTCGCATTCTCGCCTGACAGGGGTTAAATTTATTTAAGCGCTACAATATAAATCGGACAAAGTTCATATTGCAATTTAAGCCCTTAAGCAAAATAATACATTGAGCACGCAAATAAAAAAAAAAATAAAAAAGATATAAATAATACGAATCAGGGAAATTAATGCCGGCCCGGCACGCGGGTGCTAAATTTCATTGATAATCAGTGGTTTGGATCCCTTGTACTTTTCATCAAGATAATTAATAAAAATCACTTCAGTGGAAGTATGCTTGTTAATATTGATTATCAGTCTGTCGGCATACATCCGGGACATATGAAGCCCCCGGCCGTTTTCATCAAGAAGCCCTTCACCGTGAATGTGCCGGTCCAGCCGGAAAAGGACTTGTTCTTTGGTAAGCCGCCCGCTGGTATCGATTACCGAAACCCCATACTTTTCAGAATCTTTTCCAAGACATATTTTCACCTTTTCTTTATCGTCAAGCTCAACCGTTGAGTGCTTCTGATATTTCCTCTTCCCGTCGCGGTTAACCGGCGCATGGTATACCGCATTGGTAATAATTTCTTCAAGAAGAATCTGGACAAAGAGCTGCGGACGGTGAAATTCGGAGATTGAATTTATAATTTCCTGCTCGACTATATTGATCTCAGATGTCTTTTTCAGTGTATAATCCCTGATTATCGCACAATCCGGCAGCATGTATTTGTCAAGTCCAAAAATGTTTTCCGTGACCAGCCCGTATACGATCGAATTGAATTCATCAAAATTAAACGGCGTTGATTTCGAGATAATATTGGATATGTTGCTTTCCTTGGCCATGCGGACATAATCATCAATATTGTATCCTGTAATCAGCGCGACTTTGGTATGAGGATAATTTTCTTTTACAATTTTCACGAGTTCATAGCCTTTCATGCCCGGCATATTGATATCTGAAATAACAAGGTCAATCGTGTCGCTCTTCAGAATTTCAAGTGCCTGATTCGCATTGCCCGCAGTGCATACG
>WJKA01000496.1 GCA_014729375.1 Chitinivibrionales bacterium | reverse complement strand
TTTTGAAGCCGAACAGATTAACGATGTCTGTAAAACGCTGATTAAAACCCTTGATGATCTTGAAAAAGACCTTCAAAGGAGCCGGTGGGGAAAATGCCTGTACCTGGATGCGTATTTTCCCCGGTTTCTGAACGGCTTCTACTACCTTGTCTGTGCTGCACGCAATTCTCAGGGCGCATTGCCGCCGGTGGCAAGAATCCCCGACAGTCTCTATGAAGTTTCTCAAAAATCGGCGAAATCCGACAAGCGAATCGCCAAATGGAGACAAAATCCTGAACACGTCATCCGCCTGAGAATCATTATCAAAGAGCTTGTCTATCAGATAAAACAGTGGCAGAAAAAAGAGTTGACCAATTCCCGCCGCAACCGTGAAATTGCCTACAGCGAAAAGTTTGAAGAAGCATACGGGATTTTTATACGGCTGTACTTCAATCTCAAACCGCCGCCGGAGCTCCCGAAAAAAGGCAAACATCTCTAAGTCTGCCATGCTAATGTGACGGCCTGGCTATGCCGAAATAATTCCGGATAAACAAGGCAAAAACCTCCTCGAATTCCTTCCCGTATGAAAGCTCGCGATTGCGTTTTTTATTGTCGAGTTCTTTCTTTTGAAGACGCTCCAGTTGGTAAATCAACTCTTTGGTGATAATGCGCAATCGTATGAGCCGCTCTTTATCGCTCCTCCAGGATTGTATCCGCTTGTCTGTCTTTTCCGAGCTGAGTGAAATTTCATACAGAGAATCCGGCACCAGGCTTACCCGCGGTAGCGCCTCATCGGAATTGCGCGCTGAATTATACAGATAATAAAAGCCTTTCAGAAACCGGGGAAAGTAGCCGTCAAGATACAAACACCGCGCCCACCGGCCTCGCTGAAGGCTCTTTTCAAAGGCCTCGAGCGTGGAAATAAATGTTTCCACAACTTCATCCAGGACCTCCGCCTCAAAGTCCGTGAGCATGAACGCACGCTCGATACTCTCACGGTAAATCGTTTTTTCCGTGCCGTGCCGTTTCTTTTTCAGTAAATAATCACTCCCGGACGTAATGACCTGATAATGAGGAGAGCCCTGGTAGTAAATTCTCACCTTTTCGCATCGAAAAGTCCCCTCTTCAAATGAAACGCTCAGTTTGGCAAGCGGAATTGACCAGGACTCACGTTCGGCGAGACCCGGTGTGTCCGCGGCAAACGAAACCCGGATAACAATGCACACGACCGCTGCTGTGTTCCTCAAAGAAAACATGCCGGATTGTCCTGTTGCTTGTACGCGGTGCTTCCCCTTAGTATATGATGTGTGTCTGTATTCGGCAAGGACATCTTTATCCGGAACCCGATATGATATCCATGCATACAATTCACAATCAAATGGTAGCACTGCACATGATATGATTGTAGAATTATATTCCGTGAAATGGTCAAATCATGTCTAAGGATATCTATCATACAATCGATTTGCTTGAGCGGATTGCCCTCCGGATGTACCGGGTAAAAAGCGAAAGTGAATTTTCTGCAGCAATTGAGCAGGCGTTCCGCAAATATTCTTCAGTGCCCCTGGCCTGGTTTACCCTGGGGGAAAAAGGCGACGCACTCCAACTGGCGGCAACAACAATTGCAGGAAACGAGGCCGGATCACTGAAAGAGGCCACGGGTATCGAAACCGCGGATTTCCGGATCAACCTTAAAAACTCATTGTCCTTGCGACAGGTTATCTACAACGGTAAAACAGTTGCCATCGGGGCCATAGCCTTATTATCGGAGCTCTATCCCGAACCCCTGGCAAAACTTATCGCAAAAATTATCCAAATCGACAAAGGCAGCATCATCTGCGCGCCGGTACGGCCGCTTCGAAAAATTACCGGTCTGACAGCACTCGGTACAACTGCTCCTGCCGACCAGCTAACACCGTTTGTCGTTAATTTCGCCAGGCGCATCTCACAAATACTTGAAACATGCAGAAAAGAGCAAAAACACAAGGCGGCCGATGAACTCCTCCTTCAGGACCATGACATGCTTCAGGCCCTGATGAACAATATGCCCGACTATATTTTCTTTAAAGACCGCTCATCCCGCTATATCCGGACAAACAAAGCGCACACGCAGCTTCTTGGAACGGGAAATCCCCGACACGCAAAAGGCAAAACTGATTTTGAATTCTTTCCCAGAGAGGCTGCTGAGCGGTTCTTTGCCCAGGAACAGAAAATAATGGAAACCGGCAAGCCGGTTATTGCACAGGAATGGCAGGTGCCCCGGAATGACGGCACTTTGCAATGGGTATCAACCAACAAAACGCCTGTTTACGACCGCAGGGGGCGGATTGTCGGGATTATCGGTATCGTGCGGGATATTACCGAACGAAAACAGGCCGAGGAAGAACGCGTGGAACTCCAGGAGCAGTTGATGCAATCCAGGAAACTCGAATCGATCGGTCAGCTTGCCGGCGGGATTGCACACGACTTTAACAACATGCTCGGTGCAATCTCAGGATCGGCTACATTGATACGGAGAAAAATCGCCAATGGCGATCCCAAGCTCGAAAAACATGCAGACACAATTATCGAAGCATCCCGCAGGGCTGCCGACCTTACCGCCAAACTGCTCGCATTTGCCAGAAAAGGCAACTATGAAATGGTCCTGATAAATGTGCATGAAACAATCGGGGAAGTAATAAAATTGCTGGAGCATACGGTCGACAGAAAAATCCGGATAATCCAGCACCTTGAAGCAAATCCTGCAACTGTTATGGGCGACAGAACACAACTCCAGAACGCACTGCTCAACCTTGCAATTAATGCACGGGATGCCATGCCGGACGGAGGCGAGCTCACCTTTTCGACAACAATCGTGAATCTCAAAGAAGAATATATCGCTGCGACCCACCATGATGTCAAGCCCGGGATGTACCTTGAGACCTGCGTGCGGGATTCCGGTATCGGAATGACTGCTGAAACCCAGGCAAAGATATTCGAGCCGTTTTTTACAACAAAAGAACCTGGCCGCGGCACCGGACTTGGACTCGCAAGCGTTTACGGGACCGTGCGGAGCCATAATGGTTTCATTGAAGTCGAAAGCGAAAGCGGCAAAGGAACGGTTTTTTATATCTATCTCCCGCTGGAACGGAAAGCTCAAAAACAAGAACCCGGCCGCAAATCCAGAATTCAGAAAGGTCGCGGACGGATTCTTCTTGTGGATGATGAAGAGCTTATCAGGGAAGTTTCCAGAGATATGCTACGAGACATGGGCTATTCTGTTGCAACCTGCTCTGATGGAGTTGAGGCAGTGACCTATTTCAAGGAGCATTCAGATGAAATTGACTTGTTGATAATTGACATGATCATGCCGCGTATGGGCGGCGCTGACTGTGTTAAGGAAATACGCGCCCTGGCTCCTGATGCAAAAATTATTATTGCTACCGGATACAGCCTGGCCACCGACACGCAGGTTGTTGTTCAAAAAGGCGTTTCGGCTTTCATTCAAAAGCCTTTTGAAGAAGAAGAACTATCAATGATTATCAGAAAAGTGCTTGAGAGTTGAGAAAGAGGAAAAACGAAGCTGCGACACCACAATGCGACAGTGTGTAACAACGAACTGAGATAAGAGGAAACACAGAGGTATGGACCCGCCCCTCTCTCCAGGAAACGCTTCGTGACAGGTTGGCTCTCCACTTTCCATTAATCTCCGGTTTCCGTCACACCACACTCCCTATACTTCTCCGATTTTTTTTATCCGTAGAAATGTTGTGGCGCCTTTGACTGCGGTAGCCCCGCCCAGGACCAGTACCAGATCATTTTTTTTCACGCACCTGTTTTTCAAAAGGATTTTCTCAGCTTTTTTCTGCAGCGATGCAAGGTTGGTGTCAAGATCGATAAGAAACGGCGATGTATTCCACGAAAGGGCCATCAGCGAAACGATATCCGGATTGGGGGAGAACGCGAAAATCGGTGACTGGTTCCTTACCTTGGAAAGGTACAGCGCTGTGTTTCCGCTCATGGTAAATACGATAACGGGAGCATCATCAAGGTCCCGCCCGGCCCATGCCGCGGCTTCACACAATGCGTGGGGAGGGTGACGGTGTTTCAGGGCCAGATCTGCGAACGTGCGGGGATAGTAATCGCTTCTTTCGATTGTCCGGATTATCCGGACCATCATGCTAACGGTTTTTACCGGATATGATCCCACGGCGGTTTCTCCTGACAGCATCAGCGCGTCGGTGCGATCCAGTACGGCATTGGCCACATCGGCCGATTCCGCTCTGGTGGGTTGCGCACTGTTAATCATCGATTCGAGCATTTGTGTGGCCACAATAACCAGCTTACCGGCATTATTTGCCCGGGAAATGAGATGCTTTTGCAGCACCGGGACCTCCTGCAGCGATGCTTCGACACCAAGATCGCCCCGGGCGACCATGATCCCGTCGCATGCATCAAGAATCGCGTCAATGCACTCGGCTGCTTCAGGTTTTTCGATTTTTGCCAGCACTTTCACCGATCGCTTCGAGCGCTTTACCGCAGAAACGACCCCGGCAAGATCCCCCGGTTTCCTGACAAAAGAAAGCGCAATATAATGAAATTCGTGCTTGAAGATAAATGCCAGATCCCAGCGGTCTTTGGCGGTCATCGAAGGAATACTCAACTCGCAGCGGGGAAGATTGACTCCTTTGTGTGAAGAATAGCTGCCGGTATTCAGGACCGTGCACACAAGCGCTTTTTCTTTTTTGACCACTTTTGTTACTTTCAGATCAACCGCACCGTCATTGATAAGAATATGCTGATTATCACATGCTTCATCGGCCAGTTTTGCATAGTCAACATATATGTCGGTGTCGGTGCACAATCCGTTTCCCGGGCGGATCGTAACAGTCCGGCCTTTGATCAGCACGACCGGATTGTCTCCTTCTGTTCTGCCGGTCCGTATCTTCGGCCCCTGAAGGTCGGCAAGGATAGCCGGCCGGCGGTTCA
>WJKA01000044.1 GCA_014729375.1 Chitinivibrionales bacterium | reverse complement strand
TTATTGTCTCACTCGTTGCAGCCGCCTGCATGCCGTCCATGCTGGAACCGTTTTTCATGGGGGGCGACGGCACTCGATGGATCGCACCGCTTATTCTCTTTTCAGGATTTGCTTTTGCATTCTATTGCGGGTTGATCCCGTTTCTTTATGTCCGCAACAAAAGCATTGAATTTATCATCGGTGCCGGGGTATGCGTATTTTTCGCCGCTGTCATGATTTTTGTTTCCCTGCAGCGATTATCCTCGGGCGTCCGTTTCATAGAATCATTTCACGCGACGATGGTGGTGCGGTGCCTGACAGGAAGGTCCCTGTATTCCGACTGGCACACCACTGCAACAGGAACAATATATGGCCCGGTTTACTTTTATATAAGCGCGCTTATTGACCACATTATTCCCGGCGATTTTCTTGCCGGAAGGCTCGTCTCACTTGGTTCGGCACTTTCTACCTGTTTCCTTGTATACAAAATTTCCAGCACCTGTAACAAAAGCCCTGTTGCCGGCACCTGGGCTGCGGCATTGTTTCTGTGTACCTATGGCACACTCGGCAAGCTCTACGATATAATTGCCGTTGATCCGCTACTTATGCTTCTCTGTACCGCCGCGTTTTTTTTTCTGCTGAAAAACAATGCGCGGGGCGACTTTCTGGCGTTGACAATTGCCGGCGTTGCATGCTTTACAAAACAGACCGCACTGTTTCCCATGCTCACGATAGTTGCCTGCAGCATCATCGCACGGAGAAAAGCCCGGATATTGTCCCCGCTGGCCTTCTTTATATCAGCGGGAATTATCCTTGGTGCCGCCACACGCGGCTACGCCTGGACATATCTGGTTTCCCTTCCGGCCTCCCATTCCATACGATGGTCTGTGGAAAACGAAGACCTTTTCAGAATCGGTGTAATGCAGGTACCGCTCTGGACTGGATTTGTTTTTTTTGTTCTGCATTCCAGAAAACATCGATTTCTCGCATATTCACTTTCCCTGTTTGCCATAAGCATGCTGGGTTTAATGAAAGGGGGAGGGTGGATCAATGCTGTTTTCCCTTTTCAACCTGTGTTGTGTATTGGTGCGAGTTCGTTTTTAAAAGACCACAAGCCATTACTTGTTATCCAGCTTATAGCAGGGCTGTATAATCCATTCGGAGCGCTTTATCCCTGGTCAACTATCCGGAAAGCCGACTGCGAGGCGGTTGCTCTTGCCCGCTGCGCAGCAGGGCCGACATGGTTTCCATCTGAATCATATTTATTCAAACGCGCCGGCAAAGAGGAATGGGACCATTATGCCGCGCTTGACAACCTCACGTGGGCAGGCGTCGATTTTCCGCAACGGGTTATCCGGGCAGCAGAAAACAGGTGTTTTGATTTAATAATCATGAGAAAAGGACAAAAGAAATATTTTTTGCGACTCAGCAAAGATTTACAAAGAGTGCTAGCAGGCAACTATGTCTGTACATCCACACGTCATCTGCTGGTCTATCGCGCAAAACATCCGGATTCCGGGGGCGATACAGTACACGAGTAACCCGTAACTCAGGTACGGTACACATGCATACTGCGATTGAAAATTTTATCCGATGGAGAATCCGGCAACTTGCCGGTCTCCTCTGTAAAATCATTCCGCCCCGGCCGGGGAAACAAACCGTACGCAAGATTCTCTGCCTTATTTCCGGCGGCTTGGGCGACCGTTTGATGGCGCTCCCGGCCCTCAGGGAATTAAAAAAGCAATATCCACAGGCCACAATGACTGTTGCATGGATGCACGGATCGCTTGACATTGTAGACCAAGAGTTTCATGCCGTTGTCAATAATGCCGCATGCCGAATCGTACAAATCTTCCAGATTGCACTCCGGAACCAGGACATCGTATATGTCAACATTGTCGGCATATTTAACGTGTTTTCGGAATTGCTGGTTTCACTTTCGCGTGCCCCGGTCCGGATAGGTCCCGCTCCCCACGATTCAGTATATACAAAACGGATATACACCGATATCTGTGACATAAAACCGGGACTTCACTCCACCGCAATAAACCTCGCTTTTACTGAAAGCGGCAGATTTTTATCGCCGGTGCCCTATCCTGTTTCTGTTCCAAAGCACCGTAAGCGGAAAAAGAGCATTGGCATTCATCCGGGAGTAAAGACCGGCTATGAAATGAAACAGTGGCCGGTCGGCAGCTTTTTGTCCCTCGCCCGCCGTCTCGATTCTCCGGATATCGAAATTGTCATTATTGCAGGCCCCGATGAACCTGATACTGTCGGTGCATTATTCGCCGGTCACGCATTTTCCGTACTCATCCCCCATTCCATTACAGATTTATTCACGGAAATTGCCTCTCTTGATCTTCTGATCGCCAACGATTCCGGACCGGCACATGTTGCAGCGGCAACTCACACGCCTGTTATCGTGCTGTTCGGACCCACCGATCCACAAAAAGTCGCGCCTGTTTTCGAAAAAGGAGAAATAATAACAGCAGGATGCGAGTGTTCACCATGTTTTGACACTGCGAACGAATGCAAAAACAGTCATCGCTGCATGAATGAAATACAGGTGGAAAAGGTGCTGAAGTCTGTTACCAGAATGGTATCGTAATCAGAGTGTATTATCCGGAATTCCCCGCGGTTCCCCGCGCCAGAATGTTTCCGTGTTTTCGCTGCGGTTTAATGGCGGATAGCTTTTTATGACACGCGTGCTGTTGTCTTTGCAGTTGAACCACAGATATAAACCATTTATTTCGGTGGTAAAACAGTCCGACAGGCTATCCCGGCCGGAGCAGGGGGTAATCGGCCCGTGAAGTTTCACTGCTTTCCGGATTGCCCTGCTCTTGATCAACTGCATTGACTTCTGTTTTCTCCGGGATATTCTGCTCCGTGGGTATACCTCTCGTTTCACTTTCGGGGCGCCTCGATGATATGGTCTGTGTATGTCGCTCCTTAATTCAGGTAAATCATACCATCTGTTGTATTTGATGTCAATATAAACTCAACATTTTGTTATTTTTTTACATTTCCTGCAGGATGAAAATGGACATAGACTTTTCGGAGCATATCAACATTTCCAGTGAGGGTTTTTTCCACGCGTGTTGCAATCCGGTCGCCTTCAAATACCGTGAGTGAGCCATCAACGCCAATGGTAATATTCGCCGTTAAATAAGGTCCGAAGCGATGCGCATGGATTTCTTCAATTTTTATAACACCGGGTACACTACCTGCTACAGTATCGATTTTTTCAGCAAGGAATTTGTCCGGTATTTTATCCATGAGATCACTCGAAGCATCAGCAACAATAGAAAAACCGGTTTTAATCACAAGGATTGCAACAACAGCACCAGCCACGGGATCAGCCCATTGGACACCGAACATTCCACAAAGAATCCCACTGGCGGCACCGGTTGATGCAAAAATATCATTGCGGTGGTCCCGCGCAAGCGCGACAACAGCCAGATTGCCCGTACGACGGCCAACATTTCCTGCATGGTATAGAAGCACTATTTTAACTGCAATCGTTATGCAGGCAACGATAAGTGAATATCCGGCAATTGGCCGCATCGATGCAACTCTTCCTGAAACAAGTTCGTATGTTGTATTAACAGCATCCCAGAATATTGCTATTCCGGTGGTAATCACAAAAGCACCGACAACAAGTGCAGCAATTGATTCATACTGGTAATGCCCGTATGGATGTTCACGGTCGGCCGGCTTTATGGAAAAGCCTACAAATAATTTAACCACCACAAAGTAAACAACATCAGAAACAGAATTGATCCCGTCGGCAAGAAGCGCATGGCTGTTACCGATAATACCGGCAATAACTTTGGCGGCGGCAAGAACAGCGTTTGATATCAGTCCGATGTTGACAACGCGCTGGGTCTGCCTGTGGCGGGCTTTGAAATCATCGAGGTCCGGGCGGGAAGGAGTGGAAATGCTCATACAATGCCGCAGAGATGCCGGTAAAAGAATAACAGCATAGAAAAACCACCATGAAAAATCGAATATGCGCCGTTACAATATAAATTTTGTACCTGCTCGCAACGCCCAATCCATACCCGGACACGACGCACTGTTTGTTCTGAGTAATCTTCTTGCTCGAAGCGCGATGGTATCAAAGAGGGAATGGCGCGTCACTCAGCACGAACGGAGTAGCATGAGCTTGCAGCCGATGATACAACCTCACGAAGCCCGTCAATATCATCCTGTGCCGGTGTGCCGCCGAATTGAAGCGACCGGGCCGACAAAACGGCACTTGCGAACATACAGACAGCACAGATACGAAAAATCATTTGACCCGCCCCGTGATTACAAATAGAGATGAGCACTGCATTTTCCTGCTGCACATTCATGAAACAGGTGTATTAATCCTAAATTCCGCAGTTGAGTGTGGATGATACGTGTACGATGTTGTGTGAGATTGAGTTGTAAAAAACGTAGTCCTGCCCGGGGAGGTAAGGCGAGGCTTTTCGCAATGCAAGATTGCGCAACAGCTTATGCGTAGCGCCGTGACTCAACTGCGGAATTTAGGTTAATTACTTTTGCAGCACCTGAATCCGGTCTGAGGCTTGGCACCGCCGCCCACACCGGGCGAAACAGTCGTACATTTCGACAACGGCCCGCCCATCAGCATCGGCTTGCCATTTTTCCCGGTAACCCACTCGAAGATATTGCCGGTCATATCGTATACCCCGAATTTGCTGACACACGTGCGCATTTCACCGGATGCCTTGAGCGGCTTGATTCCTTTGGTATTGCAGATATCGTCGTCACGGTTCCATCCGTATGGATAGGTGTACCCGTCAAGCCCGGTACAGGCCCATTGCCACTCCTGCACGGTGCATAGCCGTTTCCCCTGCTCTGCGCACAGCTTCTGCGCTTCATCATACGAGACATTCCCTTCAGGTAATGCTCCCTCTGTATTGGGATATTCATATTTGTCTATGCAGACCTTGAAAAAAGGCCGCCCGGGTTTTCCGGGCGGTATATCGACTAAAATCATCCCCTCAGGACAGAACAGGCTTTTCCCGTATCGTTCGATTTCCGAAAGCTCCCGGCTTTCCCTGTGACGGATTTGCCGCCGCACATTACCATATGGAACGGTCAGCATCTCCTTGTCTTTTGTCTTGAAACGGATACTCGATCCGTCATCGGATATGATTTCACCTTCATAGACAATATCTTCAAGTGCCCGGCCATATTCGTCGGTCTTGGGATTTCGCACAATAAGCGTATCAAAAGGACCTTCAGGCTCTTGTTCGGAGAGCGCCGGCGCCTCATCTTTCTCAGAAGAATTCACGACTGTTGAAATCTGAGAAACGGCGTCTTTACTGATAGGGATCATCGAGCCGTCAACGTCGAGCTTGAGCTGACCCGAATTTATCGAAGCCAGAAAACCGGTGAATGCACTCCCGTTTTTCAGTCCAACTTCAATTGCAAGGCCTTCGGCTGAACGCCGCGACAGTTGCTCGAATGTCAGAATTTCAGATTCATTAATGCCTTCTTCAGGGAGATCGTCGCCACGTGTACCGGTTTTTTCCGGGAGCTTGAGAAGCTCATATTCCACAACAAGCAATTTCCTGAATTTATACGGCTCCCCGTTAATTGTTTCGATTACAATCGCAGTGTCGTCGACTTGTTCCACAGTACCGACAAATTCATCACCGGTGGAAAGCACCAGACGATATTTTCCTTTTTCAACTATATCTTCCGGGTCCGTACCGCTCGAAATGGCTGCGTTTTCCTTCGATGAGGATATTGATTGTGACGGTGTAAAATACGAGCCGGTCTGCGCCCACCACCGGCGCCACTCATCGGGATCCGAACCAATGTCCTGGCCGGTAATCCTGGCCAGCGCGCACTGACCTGCGTTGACGGTGAGCGTAACATAAATGTTAACCAGCGCCTCGACAATCCTTCCACTCTGACCGACCCGTTTTTCGATAAATTCAACTTCATGTGAGGTATGAGTAAATTGTTCACATTTCACAAGGGTGCTGTATTCAATCAGGAACCCAGCCAGAAGAAATTTGTTTTTCACCGACACCACTTCGGTGGAAATATGATCCTTGAAGCTTCCCTGTCCGGGCATATAATGAACGCCTTGCTCGACAATTACATGCACGGCCCGGGGGAAAACCTCAATCAGCGCAGGTATTGCCTCACGCGCCTCCCACCCCATATCGCCGAGAGAAATTGCCGAGCGAACGCTTTTTATCGCCTGCTGTTTCTCCTGTTTTCCGGCCATCATTATCTCAGAGGCTGAATAGGGTGTTTTGCTGTGATGTGTGGCAGCATCCTCCGACCAGTAGATGCCTGGTCCGTTCTTTATATTCTCCACGAGTTGGTTCACCCGGCCGCTCCCCGCGGCTGTCATGCAGCAGAATATCATCGCCAGAAAAAATGATGCCGGAAATCTGCCTGCTCCTGTAAAGCCCAAGCAGAGTGCCATACACTCAAACCTCCTGCAAATGGTTAATAAAACCATGCTCTATTAAATAAAAAATTCCTGTCCGGAGTGCATAATATAACTATATGTCAAAAATACTTCAAACCAGAAAATAAAATGTACCCGGTATACATATCGGCAGTGTACGGTATTGCAAATACGGGTGTAGTTCCATGGAGTTATTTTCGTGCCTGTTGAGGCGCGAAGATGGCGAATACCGGGTGTATTCAACTGATCCTGCTCCGCCATAGCGTGGCTACGCGACAGCGAGTGAGCAATGAAGACAGGGATGAAAAAAGCCTGTAGAAACATATTTGTATTTGTGATACAGTACACTAGTGCCGGGCGCTCATCTGTCTTGAAAAAAGAAACAGCGTGATCGCGCCGGAACCCAAAAGAAGCGCTCCACCATGAAAGAAACGCAAAAACATGCAGTGCCCAATGCCGAAACAGAGCGAAAAAAGTGCAATCGTGCCAAGAATCCACTGCACTGCAACCCGCCTGAAATGAGGATTCCATTCAATATCGGGGTACGCGCGCGCAATCGGCCCCCACAGATGGGGAAAAGGTTTTACTTTTCGGCAGAAACGGGCCAGATGTTCCTCAGATGTCGGCCGGGTTACCATCGTTGCAATAATTGAAGCAGGCAGGCTTGTTCCAAAAACTATCAGGAACCTGTATGCATAGTCCATTTCTTTTAGTGACGTCGTGTTCATGAGAATACTTCCACCCGCGGCAACCACCAGTGCTACAAGCTCCGACCAGGCATTGATTCGCCACCAGAACCAGCGCAACACCATGATAATGCCATATCCCGCAGTCATCATTGAGAGTGTCAACCATGCATTTGCAACCGAATCCTGAATAAAGGCAATACCAACGGCAATCAGAAGCATCAGAATCGTGGACACCTGTGATG
>WJKA01000495.1 GCA_014729375.1 Chitinivibrionales bacterium | reverse complement strand
GGCAAATGCGGCTTTCATTGCATCACTCAAATGCCCCATTTTACCGGTATGTGAATAGTCAAGCGAGGCATAGGCACCTGCGGTGGCAACGCCGGTTTCGGGAAACACGAGGACAAAACAGAACGAAATGTTTCCGTCAAGAGGCTCAAGCACTCCGGTCGCCTCGGTGTCGAATGCTGTTTTGCCGAAAAAAAAGTACGGAACATCCATGCCGAGCCGTATTCCGAGCGAACAGATCCGGCTGGTTGAGAGCCCCAGTCCCCAGAGCTCATTCGCCAGCATAAGCGTTGTCGCTGCATCGGAACTTCCCCCGGCAAGTCCGCCCCGGACTGGAATTCTTTTTTCGATCTCTATGCGCGCGTTATCGCTGATACCAAACTCACTTTTAACAAGCTCGATTGCTTTCCAGCAAATATTGCCCGCATCAACCGGCACCTCGGGATGATCACACACGATTTTCATTCCCGGGGATTTTTGCAGATGTATTATATCGCACAGATCGATCTGCTGTTTGATTATGCGCAGTTCATGGAATCCTTTGCGGGGACCATCGGTGATTTTCTTTACAATATCAAGTGCAAGCGTTATTCGTGCAGGGGCGCTTCGTTCCGGCATGGTACATTACCGCTTTTCATCAAAAAAAGGCACGAGTCTGGCAAGACCTTTTGAAAATTGCAGGCAGAATTTAAGGAACACTTCTTTATCGTTTTCTGTAAAGCTCTGTGTTCCGTAGAGGTCCAGCGACTTTTTGCCGTAGAGTGACAGTATTCCGGCCACCTGCCCTTCACGCGCAAAAGTCTTACTTAAAAGCGACTGTGGGAAATCGCCTGCCTGCACATACCCGGCGGCTTCAAGGTCCTCAACCAGCACTACATCATCACCGGGAACAAGGGCATTAAATATTTCAGCATCGAGCTGTTCCAGCCGCTTAATTCTTCCCTGATTGTCTATGGCATACGATTTGTAAAGTTCGAGTTTTTCAGCAACCGGATTCTGCAGCCAGAACAGTGCCGCTTCAGCCTCGAGAATGAGGCAGGCATTGGGGAGTGCAAAATTTACCAGTTCGCTCAGGGCGCCGGCCGAAGCAATATTAAACGAGGCTTCCGAAACGGCAGCGAGCTTGGCAGACTGGATTTTCAGGTACTCCCGCTCGACACTGGCATGCAACTCGTGCGCCAGCATTTCGCCGATCCGCTCGATTATCTCGCGTTCTTCTTTCATATCATTTTTCGGTGATACTACATGGAGAAACAGGAGTGCGGTAATTTTCCTGCGCACCTTGATCGGCGAAGCAATATACCATTTCTGCTGGAACGAATCTTTTTCGGGGATATTGATCGCGACGGTTTTCCCCGCGCCAAGAACCTGTTTTGTCAATTGCGAATTCAGCTTGATTTTTTTGCCCTGAAGAATATTCCTGTTAAAAGAGCTTGATGCCTTTATCAGAAATATCTTCTGCTTTTCATCAAATTCATAATAATTACAGATAACGCCATTGGAGGCGGTGACTATTTTCATGCAGAGCAGATTGAGTCGTTCGACAAACGGGAATGCAAGATTGAGTATCGCCTGAACACTCCCCAGAAGCGAAAGCGAAAATGCCGAAGTTGACGTTACCTCAAAATCCTTTGAGGCCTTAATGACATCTGCGGCAAAGCTCGACAGCTCCTTAACATACCGCAGGTCATTGTTATCGAAAATCCGTTCAAAACGCTTACTGTTGAGGTTCAGGACACCGACGACCTCGCTGCCGATTACCAGCGGGCATGAAATCGATGAAATAATATCCCGCCGCCCCTTACCTTCAGCCACGTGGTCCGGTTCCCCGTTCAGAAGGATCGATTTTCCGGTTTTGGCAACTTTTCCCGCTATTCCTTTGCCGAACCTCTGGGCGGTGGAACGCACAATATCGACATTGAGTCCGTCGGCCATTTCAATGGTCAGCAGTTTTTTCTGAGAGTCCACCAGCATAATCGAACCAGAATCCGCATCGCACGAACTGATCGCCACTTCAAGAAAAAGCTTCAACAGCTCTTCCTTGTTTTTTGAAAGCAGTACCGCCTGTTTTATTTCATGCAACGACGTGAGGATCCGTTCACGCTCCACCGATAGCTGCTCACCCGAAAAATCTTTACTTCCCGTTAAAAACAGGATACGCGCGCTCAGGCTGCTGATAATATCCGCACGGCTCATATTCAGCCGTTTCAATTTTCCGGCAACCGCCTGATCGCCGGTAGTGTTGACAATAATGTCAAGCGTCGGGTGACGGGTGAGTTCATTGAGGTCTTCGGTCTCCGGATTGATCATGCGCACTACCCGCGTACCATCGGCCTCCAGCAGCAGGGAAAGTATGGCCGACGCTTCCTTGTTTATTCCAACAATTGCAACATCCTGTTTTCGTGTCCGCAGTTGCATGCTACATTACACCTGTGAAAAAAAATGCGGGAAACAACCAATGCCGGATAGTATAAAATATATGTTGAAAATACTCTGTCTGCAATGGAAAATAAACCAATTGCAGTATATTGGTGCGTGAATGACCGGTTATATTCTCATGATTCACTCGCAGGCGTGTCCGGAGTGTTTCCATTAAGTATTTTAAATGTGTGTGTACCCAGGCAGATAAGCGCCGCTTTCCACGCGCAAACGTACGCTTTGTTACCGTCGAGGTATACTCTTCACTGGGCATACCGGAATTGTCTGAAATGTGCTTTGTCATCAACCTCAGTGAAGACGGCATGATGTACAGGTCGGAACGGAAGTATGAAATCGGCCGGCGGGTACTGCTGACTTTCACGCTTCCCGACACCGAAACTATCATTAAAACGGATGCAACCATTGTTCATGCCCGTGCTGTAAACAACTCAGAATTCTGCGGCGTGCAATTTAAGAACCTGGCGCTTGCCGAACGGAAATATCTCCGAGACTTCATCAACAGCCTTATTGAGCAGCAATCTGCACAATAAACGATATCGAAAACAAATGGCCACACAGAGACGGATCAAACTGCCTCTCATTGCTACGGCATTATTCGCCCTGGCAGACCAGTGTTGCGGATCGCAGCAATACGGCTACGCGGAAACGCTCTCGATATATCGCTTTGTAAACAAGACCGGCAATGCCGCTTTTGACAATTTCCACCTGCTCCTTCGAAGGCGGCTCGAATACGAACTCCTTTTCCCCGGCCTGGTGGTCAAAGCATGGAATGCCGAATATTCCGCATCGTCATCACCACAAATGCAGTCGAAATACGTGCTGACCGGCACATTCAACCAGGACACCGGTTCGGGCGAAAACTTGTGCACCTTTACAATTATCAATAACCGGGAGGGCGAAAGCAGCAGAAAAAAATTCCCGGTCGGCAGCATGTCCCGGAATGACGTTGCTGAAACCATAATCCTGAAAACAGGCAACTTCCTCAAAAAACCCATCCTCGGAGAATTAACTATCGCTTCAAATCCACCGGGATGCGACGTGTTGCTTGATGGCGTGAATACGGGCAGGACACCAAAAGCATTCTCTCTGGAAGAAGGAGAATATTCTTTAAAGCTGAGTGGAGAATTCCTCGACCCCTTTGTGCAATCAGTGCTGATTGAACCCGGCAGGACTGTTGACCTCAACATCCAGATGAATTTCAAAGGATATCCCACATTCTACTGGCTGGCCGCCTCAAGCGCGTTCACCGGCTTTGCAGTTATTGCATTTGTTCTGGAAAGAAATTATCATGATGAGTATATGGACCTCGACCAGGGCGAAACTCACTCACGC
>WJKA01000043.1 GCA_014729375.1 Chitinivibrionales bacterium | reverse complement strand
GTATCACTCATACGGATAGTACTGAAAGGTTAAATCTCGATGATCTTGTAAGACCGTGTTCCCATGCCGAGTTTTTCAGCATAGCTGAGCTGCAGCTCCCAGTCAACAGCGGGATAAATGCCTCTGAACTTGTCTTTGCCCTTTTTTCGATTCGTTTTCAGCGCGCAGTTAATGAAGCCCTCCTGAGCATTGACCAGGTCCGCCGATGCCTGATCAATTGCAACAGGATCGCGTGAGGCAAGGATGCCGATGTCCGGCACTATGGGACTGTCGGCATGACCGTAACAGTCACAGGCCGGGCTTATGCCGGTGAGAAAGTTCAAATAGACGGACTTTCTGCCGTGGCAGGCAAATACACCGTAAGCATATTCTACCATCTTTTCCTGAAAAAGCTCAGTGCTTTCATTCCAGTTGATTTTTACGGCCCCGACCGAACAGGCGGTTATACACTGCGCGCATCCGATGCAGAGATTCTGATTTATGCGGGCCTTTTCATTAACCATCGTAATCGCACCAACCGGACAATGCTCCATGCACTTGCCGCAGGCAATGCACTCTTTTGCAGTAACTTTCGGGGATATGTCGGAATGCTGTTTCAGTTTTCCTTCACGGGATGCACACCCCATTCCGAGGTTTTTGAGGGTGCCGCCGAAGCCGGTCAATTCATGACCCTTGAAATGCGCAGCGCTGACGAGCATGTCGGCGTTGGCGATGGAAGCGGCGATAGAAACTTCATCAAAATGCTTTGCTTCAATCTGCACCCTGACACTGTCATTTCCCCTGAGCCCGTCCGCAATTATTACCGGGGCAGCAACCGTTGCAAAAGAAAAGCCGTGCTCAAGTGCAAGAACAAGATGCGAGACTGACTCACCGCGCTCTCCGCGGTAGAGCGTATTGGTATCGGTAAGAAAGGGCTTTCCGCCGAGGGTTGCAATTTTTTCAATAATGTCACGAATCAAAATCGGGCGGATGAATGCGGTATTGCCTTTTTCCCCGAAATGCAGCTTGACGGCAACCAGGTCGGCTTTTCTCACAAGCGTATCGACGCCGGCTTTGTCAAGAAGCCGTTTCAGTTTATGATGCAGGTTTTCCCGCGGCCCTGAACGCAAATCTGCAAAAAAAACTTTCTGGCTCAATATAGGGTACCTCCGAATCCTCTTAAATAAAAGGTAAAGTTAACGCTTGTATCGGAGGACCGCCCGCCGGTCCCCCTGCTCGTTTCGATCGACACGATGCTGCCCCAGCACTGCGCTGCATAATCCAGCCCGAATTCAGTATCCATGTCTTTGTCTTCAAGGTTGTCATAGGTTGCATCGAAAAATGCATACAGAGAGCTCGTCAGTTTGAACCTTCCTTCAAAATCAATGGTTTCAAACCAGTCACGGCCGTAGCGGTATTCGAGCTTCAGAAACTCACCGCTTCCCGTCGTCCAGTTTACATAGGCATTGTAATAGCGTAGGTTGTGTTCGTATGGGTTGTAGGAAGCCTTTAATTTGATATAGGTGGTCGGGAAAATATTAACACGAACTTCTGCAAAAACATCCGAAAAATCCTCATCAGGATCACCCTGGAGATATATACCTCCTTTGGGCCTGCTGATATTAAAAACCTGGCCGACGTTTACATATCCGATCTCTCTTTCGTGAAGCTCACCGGCGCTGTCAAACAAGAGCGCGGTAAATCTGCTTTTCAGATAATAGCCGAAGCTGTGACGCTTAAAAAACCTGTCGGGTATATCAAAATAGGGATAATCACTCTGGTCGTTCTCAGGAACATATTCATAGAGCAGCCCCGGCTCGACGGCATGCTTGAGCTTTTTCAGCCGCCCCCTGTCCACATCAAAAATTCTCAAAAGTGTTGTTGTCAGCTCAGCTTCAACGCTCGGGAATAAACCTTCTTCATCATAATTTTTCTCTTTGTTGTGCAGGTCGAGATAGGTGATTCCTTTAACACCGACTTCCGGATTGAATTTCAGCCACCCCTTATAATTTACGGGGAACGACAGCTTAGGGAAAAAATCCAGGCGCTGAGCGCGTATTCCTTCCTCCCGCCACAAATGATCATATCTGGTCTCAATCTGGTAAAAAAGAGGTGTTCCGGCAAGCGGTCTTTTTGTGCCCGAAAAAACAATCTGAGGTGCCCGCTGCAGCGCATAGGGGTCCCTGTGTATAAGATTTTTATAGAAGTTTACATTTGCCAGAAGATTGTAGAATTCCCAGTTCTTATTTAAAAAGACAAACGATTCATCCATCTCACGATATTTTATGTCCCTTTTCTGGGCAGCCGCCATTGACCGGCGGACCTTGCCGGCATAATCACCGTAAAATTCACGGTCGGTAACGTGGGATATCAGCGCTTTTACATAAAAATCCTCAGTGAAATAGTGTTCTCCTTCAAAATTGACATACCCTCTTTCCTTTTCCCTGTCACGCTCATCGCGATACTCATGATCAAAATATCGGTTTTCTTCATTGGCAAAGTAACCATAAACTTTTCCCCAGCTTCCCTCGCGCAGCACGAATCGGTATTCCAGACCGGTTCCCAGGCCTTTTCTGGATGCAAGATCGAGC
>WJKA01000494.1 GCA_014729375.1 Chitinivibrionales bacterium | reverse complement strand
TTCTACCCCCTAATAACTAAGACTCAATGCTACGGCGTTCTGACTTTGCATCGCGCGCAATCTTGTGAATCTCGTGTTTGATGCGGCGCTCAACCGCGCGGAACTGCTCGTCGTGGTCGTGCTCGTGCACGGCCGTGACGAGCGCGCTTAACTCGCGGACGCAATCCGCGAGTGCGATATCAATCCCGTACACTGCCTCCACCCGTTCTAACGAAACCTTGTGTGACATTTTCATACCCCCTTGTGTGCTTGCACGTACCGTGTGTTTTCTTCCCGATCCGCAACTATAGTATATCACACTTTACCCCATTTTGTCAAGGGGTTTACAGTGTAAAACACCATGTAAAAAAAATGATTAATAATTAGCTATGTGTTCAGTATTTTATGCATAGCGCAAGTTGTACAAAATACTGTGCACGTTGTGGAAGGTCAGAGGTAGCGATTTGTCTGGTCGCTACCTTCGCTATCATCCCCAGGTGGCCGGCCACACCACCGCATCGGTACAGCCTTCGATACCACCAACCTTCACCATAGCTACCATAACCATAATAATAACTACACACGTAATAATAACTACACGCATAATAGTAATAACCTGAGTATTAATAATCACGTGCATAATAATAATCACGTGCATAATAATAACTACACGCATAATAATTAATACAACCATGTTAACTATTATATGTATATTAATAACTATATGCATAATAAAAAAGACAAGCATAATAATAAATAGTTATGTGATAATAACACGCTAGTAACTATATGTATAATAAAAAAGATAAGCATGATGATTATATGCCGAATGACGTGTTTTGTGGTAGTAATGCAGTATAATCCCCCCCCACACAAAATTCCCAAAATGCCCAGATGCCAAGCACTCCAAATACCAGGCACTCCAAATATCTGAACTCCCAACACTACTCTCAGGTCTTCCATTCTCAAGCTCCTCAACCACAATCTCACCGTCCCACTCACTGGGTAATTGGAGTGTAGAGCATAGGGTGCCTTGTACACCAGGGCTCGAGTAGCAGTGGGAGCTCTTAGCACATCCTACTCAACTCTACACACTGCTCAGGGCCTTATCATTTGCTGCTCAGAGCAGAGGCTTGGATCTAACAATCCAACACGAGCATGAAAGGGAATGATAAAACCCTAACACACTGCTCCTCCTCAAATATAGCGCCTCAAACCTATCCAAGCTCATCCAAACTCCCACACCTAACACACTAAACTCTCTACAACAATAACTGCACTCAACCATAATCAACTCAACAAACTCCCACTTTTACACCCTAAACTTGCGAATTTCAGGCTTTATGGTATTATGGTAATACTGTAATACCATAGTAGTAGTATAAGTAGTAGTATATAAGAGTGGTGGGTTTGGGCATCTCGAAGCACTCAACACTCCTAACTAACGGGCCAAAAGCAGTTCTTAGTACGAGTACGAGTAGTAGTATTAGCTGTAGTGGAAGGGTAAGAGTTAGCACAACCAATAAGACTCACAAAGCTAACTAAGAGCAAGTACCAACTCTACCCTCACAGCAGCTCACAGGATACAGTGTGACACTCAGCACAATCAGAGCAACAGGTACAATTAACACATGAGCTGGATACTAACGAGCTTCAAACTCCCATCCGAGTCCAAATACATGTTAGAGGACATGTCACATGAGTTAGGCATCACACAGTCCGAGCTCATCAGGAGGGCATTAGACCAATACTTCCAAGATCATCTCGAACCAGGTGACGACCTAGAAGCAGTGAAGATCATGGCTAGGCAGCGCAAGGAGAGACTCGGGCTCCTCAGACCAAAGGACACGTTCAAAACCGAGATGCAGATAGCGAGTGCCTGGGACACCATCGTCAAGATGAAAGGCAAATATAGAACCATGGGAGTATTAGGCCCTGATAACTACGACGCATGGATCGATAGGCTCCAAGGTAACATAGACGCCATAGACCCAGACAACCCGATGCTCGACACGATGACCAGGGTAGCAAACGACCTCATATCAGAGCTCAAGGCAGAGAAGGACCGAATGTTTGGCTAAACTCCAAATAAACTCCAAATTCCTAGTTTATTACTAGTTTATCCACAGCTAAGGAGACTACAGACAGATGGACTCAAACCTAGGGCCTTACATCTTAGGCCCAACACAAGACTCACACTATGGCATCTACACCGGTGACGCGGAGTCCTTATCAACCGCCATACCAGACCAATCAATTGACTTAATCATCACCGACCCACCATATACAGCCCAGTACCTCCACCTCTACAATGCCACAGGTAGGATCGCCAGTAGAGTGCTCAAACCAACCCGCTTCGCCTTTGTCTACGGTGGGAACGAGCACGAGATTGCCCAACTCAACTACCTCAACGCACACCTGACTCACTTCTGGACGCTCATCTTACTCCACAGTGGTGGTAATCCCCGCCTGTGGTACAAGAGGATCATGTCGGGTTATAAACCAATATATGCCTTCACTAACGGTACACACCCCTCAGACTCCCCATGGATCTGCTCAGTACAACGTGACGTTCAGGACAAACGGTACCACGAGTGGGGACAAGGCATAGATTTTCCAAAAAGAATCATCGATACTTTCACAGACCCAGGAGATGTCGTACTCGACCTCTTCTGTGGTGGAGGGATGACTCCTGTAGCGTGCAAACAACTAGGCCGCAGGTATCTGGCGTTCGAGATAGATGCTGATACAGCCCAAACTGCCAGAGATAGAGTCGCCAATGCTCAAGACCCTCTATTTATCCCTGAGTACAAGCAAGTTAAGATGATCAACGTATAATAGTACAACCAACTATGAGTGAAGACACCAAGCTAACCCAATCAGACCGCCATCTGTGGGATCAACTCCCTGACGAGCCCACATCGTGGTACATAAGATTCGTCAAGTACTACCGCTCCTCACAGGCAGGGTCCCGTACCGTGGTACGAGCCTACCGCAACTGGCTTGCCGACACGAGAGGCTACGATGAGTACACCTCCCGTGGTGGCAACTCCCTCAGTGCCACCACAGATTGGTACAAGTGTGCCAATAAATACAACTGGGAGGCTCGTGCAGAGGCCTATGACCGCCATCAGATACGCAAGTTTGCCAAAGACGAGGAAGCCATCAGAGCTCGCCTGCGTCAGGAGCGCCTCACTGCTCAGATGCAGGCACTCAACAAAGCATACGAAGCAGCGGTCAATGCCGACCCCTCCGAGACCTCACTCAAGGACGCTGCTACAGTGATCCAGAAGATGTCGCGTGAGATGCGTGCTGAGCTCGGAGATGACGTTGAGGAGCACAGATTTACCATCGATGTGATGCTCCAACTCCTACCTAATGATCTCAGGAATGCCTTACTGGAATCCCTTGAGGGGGAGTGGGAGGTGTTGGATGAGTAGAGGTCAAGGATGAGGCAATAGATACAGCAGGCAAGTGTAGCATTTGAATCAAGATAGTGATACACGTGCCGCAATATGGAGATATTAGATAGTAGAGATAGCAGACGAGTGTAGCATTTGAATCAAGAATATAACTGATTCAGTGGTGACATACATATCATGATACATACGTGTTGGATCTGTAGAGATAACAGATAAATGCAACAACAATCCAACCCTCTCGTCGAGCAGCTCAAGCGCTTTGCCCTCACCGAGTTCAACAAAGACGAGGTGAAGCAGGCGGTGTCTCAATACCGTGAATCCAAATGGCCGTCTGTCTACGTCAATGCAGAGCGCCATCAGCCCTACACCCCACACCACGAAGATGAGAGGCTGTGGGTAGAATCAGATGTACCACGTTACCTCCTCGCACGGGGAGGGGAGGGATCGGGTAAGTCCACCGCTGCCATCATCAAGACCCTAGAACGCCTCAGACGTGGCATGTCTGGTATTCTCGTCTCACCGACATTGCCTCACTTCACGGTATCGTTATGGCCCGAGTTCCGTCGTTGGTGCCCGTGGGATCAGGCCATGCCCAAGCACCAGAAGTACCAGAAACCCACGTGGGAGCCGTACAAATCTCAATTCCAGATTAACTTCACCAACGGTGCAGTACTGTACTGCGGCGGCATCGACAATCCTACGTCGTGGGAAGGGCCGAATGTGAACTTTGCCTGTTTCGACGAGGCGAGACGCAAGGATAAACCTGACGCCCTCAAGGTACTGGACGGTCGCGTTCGGATCCCGGGCCCTCAACAAGAGCCTCCTCAAATCTGGATCGCCACCACACCGAGGAAGAACTGGTTATACCAATACTTCGGCCCTTTACACTGTGTGTGCCAAGAATGTCACACTGAGTACGACTGGAACCCGGACGGTACGACGCCAACGTGCCCTGATTGCAACTCGACTTCCTACACCACCGAGGATCCAAAAGCTGCTTTCAAGCTGGACGCCTTGGTGATCAGGATGTTCACCGAGGACAACGAGCCTAACCTGGAACAGGGCTTTTCTGCCAGACGTGCTCAAACTCTCACACCGATAGAGCAGCGTGTGTATCTCGAAGGGGCGTGGGAGGATGCTGAATCCGCCCAACCATTCCTCCCCAACCCTCAGCTGTGGGATAACTGCCAGGAGAAACTCCCTCCTCTCACACCAAAGGAGCCTCTCGTCGTCGCCCTAGACTCTGCAAAAGGCCGCACGACGGAGTACTCCGACTGTGTAGCCCTCGTAGGCGTCACGCGTCACCCGGACAGAGACCGTCACGAGGACATTGCCGTGCGCCTGATCTACAAGTGGCAATCAGCCCCAGGGCAGCAGATCGACCTCCAAGGCACGAAGGGCAATCCAGGCCTCGAACCCACACTCCGGGATCTATGCTCCAAGTACAACGTCATCATCGTGCCGTACGACCCTTACCAACTCAACGACATGGCGGTACGTCTGAAACGAGAGCGTGTCGCCTGGATGTTTGAGTTCTCCCAAGGAGCACGCAGGTCGAAGGCGGACACCGACTTACTCCAGCTCATCGTCGAGAACCGCGTCGTCCACTCTGGTAACGCCGACCTACGCTCACACATAACCAATGCCGACCGCAAGACGAGCTCAGAAGGCTCGAAGCTCAGAATCGTCAAACGTGAGGAGAGCCTCAAGGTCGATCTCGCCGTGGCGCTCTCGATGGCGTGCCACGAGTGTCTAAGGTTGAACATATAAAACACTTCGAACCGGTGCATAGCTAAGCATACATCAGTGCCTACTGCAACGAGCACACATGACAACTGTATAGTCGATAAACTTTATACTTATCTCTTTAACTTGACAAATATTTGATTATCTGATACAAATGTTACCAGAGGGAGTGTCAGAATGCAAAAGTGTAATGTCGTGGTGGAGTATAACATCACAGTGACGTATACTAATGCTACGAGTACTCACCGAAAGAGGATCGACAATGATCTCTGTGGAGTATAACGTCATAGTGACATATATGAATGCTATCAGAGAGTGCAAAGGTATAGTGCCGTGGTGGAGTATAACATCGTGGTGACGTGGAGGGCTATAGTCTAGATGGCGACATTCAACGACTTGAGAGAGCTCGCTGCGCGCTCGTCCGTCCAGGATTTCCCGAGGGACGGCACTACACCCTCCTTGATTCTCCAGGTTGCGGTGACAGCCGACGACGCCCCTAAGTGGTGGACGCCTCGCAGGGATATTTACCTCGACGACTTCTGGCCGACGGAGCCATTCCTAGCAGGTGCGATCTACTCCGTCTGCTCTCGAAATGCCTCATTTCCATTTGAGCTCAGCGGCCCGGAGGACGAGGTCAGGTGGTCTCAGCAGCTGCTCGCACAGGCGGACTTCGGTGCTGGGTGGCAGACGTTCCTCACCAAGGTCACCCTGGACCT
>WJKA01000493.1 GCA_014729375.1 Chitinivibrionales bacterium | reverse complement strand
GGATAATTATACCGGCCAGGGAGGTTCATCGTGGAGTAATGACATGTTTACCTCACGGGCGGCAATTTACAGCATCCTGGTTCCTGATGCACCTGATTACAGCACAATGGTTGCTTTGGGAAGGCATGCAGTACACGGTTCTTTTGAAATGTACAAGTCAACCGATGGCGGACAGTCATGGGGTTCAAACTACAACCCTGATCTTGGTGGAACACTCTGTGACGCCTGCGCGGACGGTGTAAAGACCGGAATATTCGGTGTAAGCCTTGATCTGTATGGCGGCCCGCGGCGAGGATGGCACGTTGTTGCCGGAACCGCCGGTTATACAGGCCTCGGCCGTGATATTGCCAGAATCGTCGGTACGCAGGATATTGACGGTAGATGGGAAACGCTGCTCGAAATCGGCTATGCCGACGGAGAAAACGCGTGACCGGTCCTTCAACAGGGGGCAGATAGACTGCTTCACCTGACATTTGGCGGTCGGTCAAATGATTGGATAGCTCACGTTGTTTTAGATCCTGATTTACTTGTCGGCGAAGAAGCGACAGGCGTGCATACGAATATGTCGCTCAACAAAAACCATTCAACAATCAAAAACACTACCGGTAACAGTTTTCATGTGCCTGTGCAAATGAAGCATAACGCAACGGTAAACGTTCATCTGTATAATATGAACGGAAAGCTCGTTCGCAATGTTTCACAAATGGCGCAGGCAGGCGATCAAAACGTTACCATCGAAACCGGCAATCTCACCGGTATCTATCTGGTACGCGCGTTCGCCAATGGAGAAAATCTGTTTGCCGATAAAATAGTGCTTAAATAAAAGCGCTGCTTTAAAATCGAGCCGGTAATTTCACATGAGTGATATTACCGGCTTTTTATATTTTTTGAATATCAGGTCCCCGGTTCGGTAAAAAACCTTTTCCTGATAACACACGTCGCTCCGGCGCAAAGCAGCGGCGCCAGGATCAATGTCATCTGTCGGGCGATTGAGGCGCCTGAGGGGGAGTGTATAGAGGTGATCAGGAAATACACCGAAATCAGGGTAAACAGGACGGTTATGCCCAGAAGGATCGGGTAGCCCTTTTTGCGTTTCATGGGATGCTCCTTTTTGAGTGGGTTTACTCCGGATTGCATAATTCAATCCCGGCATCATCAAGTGCTTTTTTGTAAAGCGGATACAGTCCGAGTTTTTGTGTCCATGATTCAATATAAGGGTAATCAAGCTGAGCGGCCTGCACTTTCAAGATCCCCACAATATCTTTCCATTGCTGGTCGGAGATTCTTCTGCCTTTATTATACCAGATTAGTTTATTTATGATGATATCTTCGGGAGATGAGAGAAAATACTTGCGGGGAAAATCTTCATCGAGTTCATCAGTTACTTTTCTCTGAAAAGCGGAAATGGCGAATTCAGATTCTTTCAGGATAAAAATATCGATTTTTATCATTGTTTCGAGATGAATCATATTAAACGAGCTTTGCCGGGTGATGGCTTCGTTGATAGATTCTGCAGTAATGTAATACTGTGATGAAAGCTCTGACAGCAGCAAAGGAACATGCCGCTTTTCAATTGTGGCGACAATATCTACATCCAGAGTTGCTCGAGCAATGCCATAAGCAGAACCGGCAACCGAACCGCTGATATAGTATTCAATGCCATGCTGATTGAACGCATCAATCAGAGGATTGATTGCGATAAGCAGGTCAGGCTGTTTCATTCCGCATGGATTCCATATATTTTTTCCAGGAACGTGCAAGCTCATCTCCATAGTGCAACGCCAAAAAACGAAAGTCTCTTTCCTGTTGGGATAGATGCGGATAAGCCTTTTGAATGCCTTTTCGTGCCAGCGATATAACCGAAGCAGAGAGCGACCGTGCGCTTCGTATCCTCTGGGGTATGCTTCTGGTGCGGATAAGGTCAATAAGCGTCTTTTCGCTTTTAAATGCTGTATCCTGAGACTGGGCAATCAAGGTGAAAACGCTCCATTCGATAAAGCACTGCATTGTCCTTTAGATAGTCCCGGATATTAAAATAATATACGAGAGGGTACTGGATTGCCTGATTATTTCATTACCCTGATAAGAGAGGGTGGCGGCAATTATTTATTTGTGTATTCTTGATACGGAGTATCTTTAAACAAGTTAAATAATTGCCTTAGTCCCTGATGCCCCCTATGTCGCATCGCTCTACCAGTGGACGCTGTTATCGAATCATCGAACGATAAACCGCCGGACTGCAATACCGTTTGAGGTTGCAAGTCGTGCAAGATAGGCACCTTGTGCCAGCGTTTCGGTTGGAACAACCACGCTTCCGCGGCAATGGATAGTGCGGACAATTCTGCCGTTAAGGGCAACAATTTCCACCCGGCTCAGGTTGTCTGAGCCTGTGGTAAGTACAAGGTTTTTAGCGACTCTTCGTACAGAGAAAGCTGTGGTTTTGGCAGCCTGAAACTTATTTGACGCCGAAACCGACCCCGGCGGCAAAAGCTGTGACT
Organism: Chitinivibrionales bacterium; assembly: GCA_014729375.1. GTDB lineage: Bacteria > Fibrobacterota > Chitinivibrionia > Chitinivibrionales > WJKA01 > WJKA01. The sequence continues at coordinate 8,001 of WJKA01000493.1, read as the reverse complement.
GAGGCACATAGCTGTAATACTGCGATGGACTCTGCCAGCGGAGCTGGATACCCTTGTTCCGTCCGGTTGCAGAATGAAAATATTCCAATTTGATATCATATGATTGACCAGCGGTGAGATCGATCGAACCGGTTTTCTCGCCCTTGGATTCCTGCCAATGATCAATTACCGATTGATCGTCGATATACAGTCGCATGCCGTCGCAGGAAGTAACATAGAATGTGTAATTCTCCGAAAAGTGCGGGATGATTGTGCCGGTCCATCGGATTGAGAGTTCCCCGATACCGATGCTGTCGACAACATTGCCGTTTTCATCCTGGTGAAACACCTGGTTTTCGGCTTTGGCGAATATGTAGTTGACTATGGGGTCGATCCGGGTCATGACCGGTGTTCCCGAAAGGTCGGTGTTATTGAAATATTCGCCGTAAAGCCCGGCGCCGTTTGACGGCTGCACGTCAAAGGACATGCCGCTTCTGGTTCCTTTCCCCATAGGCGTCTGCCAGGGGAAATCTGCCAGAAGACCGATTGTTTCCCACTCCATCAGAGGATGAGATTCGGCCTGAGCCTGAGCAGCCGCTTCATTGGCAACAATACTGCCGTCGTTGATATGAATTACCGACGACCATGATTTCGTTCCGATCTCGACAGCTTCCACGATATTGAAATAGAGGTTCCTCATTACTGCAAAATGCCAGGAATCGTCGAGGTAAATGCACTGCCGTCGCGGATCGTGGCTGTCGGCTGTTTCCACCATATCGTGAAAACAGTTGTTAATAATGCCGTGGTTCAATCCGCACCGCCATGATTCATACGCCCCCAGATCTCTGGTGGTACTCATGGCATCGGCGATAAAATTGAAATTGATTTCATTGTTTTTCGTAAGCATCATTGTCTCCAGGCAACCGTCCATCTCCGTGCAGGCAATCCAGGCCTCGGTCACATGCATCTGGCCCTTCTGGGAAATCGCATACCGCCGGCCGCCTTCCCCCCCGCGAATCTCATTGTGAGAAATTGTATTGTCGCCGCTCTGAAAAAGCTGCACCGCCGACCCATTGGAATACAACATGCCGTGGTCCACAATGTAATTGCTGATAACTTTATTATGATGATTGATATAATCCCAGGGCCCTATGTTTGCGCAATAGGAGTTGAGAAGTACTGCATGAAAATTAGTCCCGCCGATCCAGTTACCGTAGATAGTGTTATACTGGGCATGTTTGTTGATTAAAACACCGAAGATTCCTGCGTTGAGGATCTTGCAGTATTTCACGGTGATATGTTCGGCATTTTCGATATGCACCAGCCCGTGATGCATGTATTCGTCTTCGCAATTGCCGGGATTGCTCTGCTGTGATGGATTGGCGATACGGGTTTTACTGCCGGTACCGACCGGTGTGCAGTCGGAAGTCGAAAGAACAAGCCCTTCAAGGACAATGTGGTGAACCGGCGATGAAGAGGAACTTCCCATGAATTTAACAACTTCAAGCATAGATCCGCCCACAATAACCTGATCATCAATCGGGCTGTTTTTCGGCCAGTAGTGGACGTACCCGTCGGCATCAAGCGCCCATTCTCCTTCGGTATCGATAAAATCAACCGATCCTTCAACGATAATTTCAGGACCGCGGTCTTTCCATGATCCCGGATCGATGGTAATGATTCTGGAACCGAAATCAACAGTGGAAATGGGGCGTATTTCGGGAAACCAACCGTTGGCATCCTGAACGACCCTGGTGTGTGCAAATTCCCAGGATGACGGAAAATCGCCGGCATTGTAGCTCATCTCGGTTTTGGAGATCGTGCCTGAGGCGGCTGCGCTTTGCGTGCCTTCGACATAATTCGGGTGTCGGGCCGGGGTGGCACGTTCACCGTTTTCGGAAAGTGTCCAGAATTCGGCGCCCGGTGAGCCGCAATAGGCCTTGTAGATATTTCCCTGTGTCTGCTGCCATCCGGTAATCCGCTTGCCGCCGAAAATAGAGGGGGTTTCACCGTCGTAGGCTTTCCAGACAACAGGATTCTGTGCGGTACCGCAATCGTTTTCATCAAAATGAAGGGTCGAGTCGAGGAAATAATTTCCTCCACGGAGAATGACCACTTTTTCGCCGCCGCTTTCCTCTCTGAGCTTGTCACGGGCATGGTGCAGAGTCTTGAAAGGTGCACTTTCCGAGCCGTCATTGCTGTCATCCCCGTTCGGAGAAACATACAAGGTCACCGGATATGCCAGAAAAATAAGAGAAAACAGCAGAAAAAAAGCGGTACGCGGAATTGAAATGCGAAAATGGCCTGTCATTATGCCTCCTTACTGAAAATGCAAAAAAAAATGCAGCAAAGCTATATTGACGGTTGGTCAATTGGAATGGTAGGTTGGCACAATAAACCCCGTTTGCCACCCAACACATGATCAATATACAAGGAATAGTGCAAAGAATCAATCGGTAAATGAGCAATGAATTAAAAGGCTATTATACGTTATTATTATATTCATTGTATAAACCTAAATTCCGCAGTTGAAGTGCGGCGCTACGCGTAAGCTGTTGCGCTTTGTAGAAGGGGAGATAAATAACGGTGTTCAATAATCCGGCAGGCCAGAGCCTCCAGAGGGACTCCAAAGACAATATATTTATCATGCAATTCTTACTGAGGATCAGCAGGGGAGTTGCCGGCCTGATCGGTTTTTATCAGATACATGTCGTAATTTCCTGCACCGAACGATTGTGTGCTTCCGGCCAGAACAGAGCCGCCGTCCGCTGTTTCGGCTATATCCGCGGCCTGATCGGATTCGTTTCCGCCGAAGGAGTTGGACCAGAGGCTGTCACCCGATGATGTTGTCCGTAGTGCATACGCATTGCTTTCACTGCGCCCTGCGGTAATAAAATCACCATTTGCAGCGATTTTCAGGACAAAGGGTGTGGTGTATGCATCGGGTGCGCCGAATTTCCTGGTCCACAGCACCGTCCCGTTTTGATCCGATTTCGATACGTATAGCTCCGATGTTGGCAGCACCGCTGCGGTCTTGCCGGCAAGAGCAAACCCGCCATCCTGAAGCGGCTGAATATCCTTCAAGGTGCCGATCTCTGACCTGTCTATCTCGGTACTCCATACCTCTTCACCTGACGGGCCGGTTCGCACAACAAAGGGCGCCGGTCCCGAGCCGACCATGTGACCGCCTCCGGGAGAGGTATACTCTCTCGATTGACCGGCAAGAATAAAGCCGCCGCCGGTTATTTGTTTTATTCTGAGTCCGATTTCATGGTCTTCATCACCATACTCTCCTGTCCACTCAATAGAACCATCAGAGGAAAATTTTACCAGAGCGATATTTTCGCTACCGCTCGCTGTGTCCCGCCGTGTATACCCGCAGAGGGCATACCCGTGGTCGGCGGTTACGCACACATCGTTGGCGCCGTCTTCTTTCCCCGCACGGCAGGTTGCAGTCCACAGCGTATCCCCGGCTGCATCAACTTTGAGAAGATACATTTCATTTTGATTGGAATCACTGAATGAACTGCTGGTCCCGCATATAATGAAATACCCGTCAGGGGTTTGCCTGCAGGCCATGGCCATATCGTCGCCAATACCTCCGTATGTCCGGCTCCATCTGGTTTCCCCGTCGGGATACGTGCGCACGAGGTAAACGTCTTTTCCGCCGATACCATATGATTCGGTGTATCCGCAGATAAAATATCCGCCGTCATCGCACTGTACGACGCCCGTTGCTTCGTCGTTGCCGATTCCACCGTAAACTTTCTGAAATGAAGCCCGGGGAGCAGTGGAAAGTATCGCGGTATCGGACAGAGGAGTCGAATCGACGATCCCGAAACTTCCCCCGATATCCTGAAGCCCTCTGACCGCAAAGGGGTAGGATGTGTTGACAATCAGGTTGCTGACAATGATTGTGGTATCGGTAGTCGGCCCCACCCAGGTTGTATCGCCGCCCTGGCTGGTGATCCTTCCCGCGCGGTAATGGGTGCAGTGCTGCACACGGTTCCAGCGGAGCCGCATGCCTGTTTGCCAGGCCGAGTCGCACTCCGGCGGCAGCGGCCGGGAGAGGGCCCGGCGTGCAAAGATATGGAAAGTATGGGTTGTATCTCGGTCCTTATGGTCAACCGCGGTGACTTCTATCTTGTTCCAGGTACCCGGTGTAAGCGTGGCCGTGAGAGACCAGGTAGAAGTACCGGAAGCAGGCACCGGAGTGCCGTCGATCCGCACGTCAACCGTTGCAATCGTCGTATCGCCGGAGAGTGCACGGCCACTGACGGCAAGAACATTCGTATCCGTGACAGCGGAATCGTTGCGCAGTGACGGCTGGGTGACCGTGACAAGCAGGGGAGAATAAAAGGCACGAACCATAATAGTCGAACCGGCGCCCGCATTGTCGTGGGCGCTTATCTGGATGTCGTTCCAGTTGAGGGCTGTCAATCCACGAACAGTCACGTAGTAAACCGAATCGCCGGCATGAACAGCCTCAAATAAATCGATGCCGAGTTTTGCACGGACACGGTCGATCCCGCCGTCATCGGTCGCAATTATCCCCAGTTTGATCGAGTCCACAGTAACAACTGTGCTGTCAATTGTTTCGTCAAGAAGACGGACTACCGGGGCGGAACTGTCGCTTTTGGGCACGACTGTTGTCGTACTGCTCGTGTCGGCCCCCCAGTTATTGGAGAGAATGCAGCAGTAGGAACCGCTGTCGGAAACTCCCAGAGAAGCAAAAGCCAGGGCTGAAGAATCGATGCCATCAAGAGGAATACCGTCTTTCTGCCATGTAAAGGAGATCGTCTCCGAACCGGTATACTCAACAAAGAGCGCATAGGGAGCACCCAGCACCGGTGAACCGTGAGATTGGAGTCCCTGCACAATCTCCGGGCAAAGGCCGAGTTCCAGCCTGAGAGACGCGCCGATTGTTGTCGATTTTCCACTGGGATAACCGGTCGCTTCGAGTATTCTGACACCTGGTTCGGTGTATAAATGGGTCAGAGAAAAATGTGCAGATTCGCTTCTGGGCTCTCCACGGAGATCAAATGTCTTCCTGTGCCCGTCACCGAATTCCACAACGATCGAATCGATGAAATGAGGCAGCATTGCCGTGAGCATAACGCGTACGGAATCGGAAACCTCCCAGAGAGAGGAGTCACGGGTGCTGGATGGTTCCGGGATCGACAAACTCACCGACACAAGTGACTCATTGTCAACAGGGTTCTTTGGCGTCGAACAGGAAAGGAGTACCAAGACAGCCGATGCGACCGGCCTTATAATTGTCATGATAGTGCAGGAAATTTTTTGTGGTCCAGCTCCCTTCCTGCGCGTCACACGGATTTTCATGGCTGCACCTTTTTCTGTACTGAATGCTTGTCATTCATTAACCGCTACCTGACCAGGTATAAAATATATTTCCCCGGTTTTATTGATAGTATCCCGAACGCATTTTCACAGCGCACCTCCGACCGATTCAACACCCTGGGCGGAGACAATTCAATTCTTCCCTGCCAGGCGGAACGATCGACGGTACGCGCCCGCGGTCCTGCCGGTCAATTGTTTGAACCTGCGATAAAAGTAAAGCGTGTCTTCAAATCCAACATCCGCGGCAATCTGCTTGATCGGCTGCGCGGTCTCGAGAAGCAGTTTGCAGGCGCGCTGAATACGCGCACGCAGTACGTACTGATGAGGCGCAATCCCCACGTACATGTTCCAGTATCGGCGGAGGTTCGAAGGCGAGTAACCGTGTTCGAGCGCAAGCGCATTAAAATTGTGCCTGCATTCGCATTGCTGCTCCAGGAGCAGGCGGATTGTTTCAATAACTTTTCGCGATTCCTCGGGACTGTCAACCTGCTCACCCGCCAGGCTTTCAAGAATAATCGATTCACACTGGCGGTCTATTTTATCGGCAGTAGCGTATTCGCCGGTTCTGTCGAACAGCTCCCCAAGCCGGTGAATCGCCTGCCGAAGCTCCAGATCGTTGTTCAAATACCAGACCGGTTTTTCTCGCTGTGCAAAACCGCACTCACAGAGGCGAGGAACATACCGTTTGCGGTAGATAAAATAAAGCTCTTCCCAGACCGGTAACGGCCCGTAGGACACGTGCACACCAGGCCACTGGGTCAGCACGCAGGGCGCGGATACCTTCCACCGGCGGCCATCCATGGTAAAACTGCCGTTGCCCTGTAGAATAATCGAAAAATTGAAACTGTCAAACGCCATGGTGAACCATTCACGTTTTTCGGTAATATAGCCGATAACCCCGATTTGTGCCCGTGACGGGAATACCCGGTTGTATAATTCCATAGGGATTGAAAAATTGTCCATAAATATTGATTTTTTATCCATTTTGTGCGCCCTTTTAATTTTGTAGATTATATATACAAAAAATATATTTATTTACTTTCAGGAGGAAATCATGGCAGAGATCAAGCGGAAATACCGCGATCCTTCTGTACCGATCGAGCAGCGCGTCGACCTGCTTATAGATCAGATGACAACGCAAGAGAAACTCATGCAACTGGCCGCGGTGTATGTAAATGATGCATTCAATAATATCGAGACAAAGACTCTCTCGCAAGGCAAGCTTCTTGGATGTGTCCGGGAGGGCTGGGGCCATTTCAGTTGTGCGGTGCGTTATGAATATCCCGCAAATGGGGTCTGTCTGGCAAATTCAATGCAAAAAGCGGCTTTTGAGGAGACGCGCCTTGGCATACCGGTTGTAATTCATGATGAGAGCCTTCACGGGTGCATGGCGCAGGGCTCGACAAGCTTTCCGCAGGCGATTGGTCTGGCTGCGACATGGGATCCGAAACTGATGGAGCGGGTGGCGTCGGCAATCGGCAGGGAGACTGCCGCACGGGGGGTCAACCAGGCACTGTCGCCCACGATCAACATTGCCCGTGATAAGCGATGCGGCCGTACTGAAGAGACGTATGGGGAAGATCCGGTGCTGGCCTCGCGCATGGCCGTGGCTTTTATCAAATCGATGCAGAAGGAAAACGTGATCTGCACGCCCAAGCATTTTGTTGCCAATTTTGTCGGTGATGGAGGACGGGACAGCAATGATATTCATATCTCGGAGCGGCTCCTGCGGGAAATCTATTTCCCTGCTTTTGAGGCTTCCATCCGGGAGGGCGGCGCGCTCTCGCTGATGTCTGCGTACAATACGCTTGACGGCGCTCCATGCTCGGCAAACCGTTGGCTGTTGACCCACGTTCTTCGGAACGAGTGGGGATTTAAGGGCTATGTGGTCTCCGATTACGGTTCGGTGGTGCATCTGCTTCTCAAACACAGGACCGCAGCAACCCGCGCCCTCTGTGCGAAGAAGTGTCTTGAGGCCGGACTGGACATCGAGCTTCCGGGCAACGAATGCGTCTCGGCGTTGATGCGAAGCATTGACGAAGGCGAGCTTTCGCTCGAAACGCTCGATGAAAATGTCCGCCGGGTCCTGTATGTTAAATTTAAAACGGGATTGTTTGAAAATCCGTATGTTGACGAAAGGCGGGCTGTGCAGGTTATCAATTGCGATAAGCACCGGGACCTGGCGCGCGAAGCTGCGCGGCGCTCCATGGTGCTGCTGAAAAACGACGGTATCCTCCCGCTCCGCAAGGATCTGCATTCGATCGCTGTTGTCGGTGCCAATGCCGCGGTGTACCGCCCTGGCGGCTACCCGCCCCGTAACACCTCCGGGGAGTCGCCGCTTGACAATATCAAAAGTGCCGTTGCGGATGCGTGCGCGGTCGAGTATGCGCAGGGATGCGCGCTCAGAAGCGATTCGCATGAGTTCATTCCCGAAGCGGTCGAAAAGGCCCGGGCCGCGGATGCCGTTATCGTGGTTGCCGGTAATGCAAACGGGCATGGCTGGAAAGATGCCGGCGAGAACACCGAAGGCGAAGAGCACGACCGCTGCCGCCTGGAGCTTCCCGGCGCGCAGGAAGCCCTGATCGAGGCTGTCTGTAATGTCAACGACCGGGTGGTTGTCGTACTCATAAACGGCAGCGCAATTGTCATGACGCACTGGAT
>WJKA01000492.1 GCA_014729375.1 Chitinivibrionales bacterium | reverse complement strand
CGACATTGCCTTTGGTCGAAAGTACCTGGAGCACTTTCAGAATGATATCTTTTGCCGCAACCCAGGGTCTGAGCCGGCCTTCAAGGTTGATTTTAATAACGCCGGGCCAGGTCATGAAAAAGGGTTTGCCTCCCATGGCAACGGCAACATCCAGCCCGCCCGCACCGATAGCGATCATCCCGATTCCACCACCGGTAGGTGTATGAGAATCGCTCCCCAGGAGGGTTTTCCCCGGACACCCGAACCGCTCAAGGTGGACCTGATGGCAAATACCATTACCTGCTTTTGAGAAGAAAACACCATATTTTGAAGCAACACTCTGCAAATACGCATGATCGTCAGCATTCTCAAAACCATCCTGCACGGTATTATGATCGACATACGAAACAGAAATATCGGTTTTTGCCCGGTCAAACCCCATTGCCTCGAACTGAAGGTATGCCATAGTCCCGGTTGCATCCTGTGTTAATGTTTGATCGATCCGGATTCCGACTTCATTTCCGGGAGCAGGGGTACCCTCAACAATGTGGGTTTCCAGAATTTTCTGCACAACATTTTTTCCCACGATCAGCTTTTCCTTTCTTCTTTTCGGAATAATTATTTTGCGTCTGGTATCGACGGCACCAAAATACTATTTCTCCGGCAGTTTTTTCAGTTCGGCCGCCAGCCTCTTTTTATCAATGAGGTCGCGCATAACAACCGGTTCATAGGGATTATCACCAGGAAACACAGCCAGAAAAGGAACACTCCGGGAACCCAGGTGGTGTAACAGCGATTCGGCGGGAGGATTTTCTGTTGTAATATCCGCTTTGAGCGCAAGAATATCCTTGTCTTTTATCAGCTCAACAATTTGCTTGCTGTGGAGTACTGCAATCTTATTATATTGACAGTTCATACACCAGTTGGCGGTAAAGTCAATGAGCACATGCGTGCCGGATGCATGTGCGCTGCGGAGCAGGGACGGCTTGAATTCCTGCCACACACCAGCCTGCTTTTCCGCCTTTTTCAACGATGTATCCGAGATACTCGAATAAAGAACCCCGAAATTGACATATATTCCTGCGCCAATTATTCCTGCAGCCACCAGCAGTGCAGTAATTTTTCTGGGAATTGCAGAGCCAAACGGAGCTATCCTGCTGTAAAATGACAGCGCCATGGCAAGAAACACGCAGAGTCCAACAGTGCTGAGTATCATGTCACGGGGAAGTCCGATCATCAGAAACACGGCAAAACCGAGCAGCAGGTATCCCATGACATGCTTGAAATCCTCCATCCATTTGCCGGGTTTCGGGATGAAACGGGCAAGGGTTTTACTCGAAGAAAGGAGAACATACGGAAACGCCATCCCCGCGCCGACCGAACCGAACACGAGGAAAATGACATATGTCGGTTGCGTGAGTGTCCAGGCAAGTGTTGCCCCAAGAAGCGGCCCGCTGCAGGGAGTAGCTAAAATAGTGGCAAACATTCCCTTGTAGAAATCGGAAAACAGGCCCTCTCCTGTTTGCTGCTCGAGCGAGCCGATGTTTGACGGCACAAGAATTACGTAAAAATCAAACATGCCAAGAGCAAATATGAATATTAGGCTGACAATGCCGACAAGCATTTTCGGATTTTGAAACTGCTCACCCCAGGAATATCCGGCAAACGCGGCCAGTGAGGCAAGCGCCATGAATACAGTTATCATTCCTGCGGCAAAAATCAGACTCCGGAGCACTGCCTTGCCGCGGGACTCGGATAATCCGTGGGAAAAGGAAAGAATTTTCACGCCGAGAACCGGCAGTACGCATGGCATGACATTGAGAATAATTCCCGCCAGAAATGCAAGTACCAGCGCAAGAACAACATTGTATTTCTGTCTGGGCTCAACAGGATCGTAATCCCATTGAACCATGCCGGTCTCTTCCCCGCTACTCAGACCGCCAAGATCAATGTCAAGATCACGGTGACCGGTGCCTGCTTTCTGAATTGTACCTCCTGTACCGGGTTCCATCGGCCGGGATGCACCGAATGCCGTTTTGAGAGAAGGTCCCCATGCGGAAAATGCATTGTGCACCTGATTGTTTATTGTCAAAACAAACGGGACCTTCTTTGTAAATGGAACACAAGCTGTATGACAGATAAGGCCGTCAAAGATAATCGTTCCCTCAATTTCTTCCGGTGCATTCTCCCGGATAACGCCTTCAATAAAAAAACGGGCTTCTTTTTCATAGGCCCACACCCATTCACCGATATCGGGTTTGTATTTCTCCGCAGGTGACTTTCGCATACCTGTCACCGAAAAGCCGTCATTGCCCTGCAGGCTTATTTTCAATGGTTTGCCTATGCCGGGCCCGAGCGGGTTACCGTATAAATGATATGATGACGGGATCGAAACGATACAGGCGATCCTTGCAGTGTCACCAACTGCATAGCCGTCCCTGTCGGGGCGGGCAGTGACCGATATATCCGCAGAATACGAATGGATCGGGAGCAAAAACGCGAGCAAGCTGAGAGTGAGTTGAACCATGTGTGCTTTCATAGGTTTTCCCGGATAAAATCTAAGACACTGATTTTCAGCCGCATTACGATTGTCAATGCAACCAGCGATTATTATTTTCTTATTATAAAATAATTTCCTCTCTCCAGTATTTCGAACTGAAGGAGCGCAAATGGGCACCGATTCTAACGGAACCAATACTCCTGAAATTCTTTATCTTGACGAAAACAGGAAGGCGGAAGATCACATTGAGGCGGGGAAACTGCCCGATGCAGCACGCATTCTTGTTGACATTGTGGAAAAAGACCCGTCAAACTGGCGCGCCTACAACAACATGGGCATCATCTCCTGGCTGCAAAAAGCCTGGCAGGATGCATACACCATGTTTCTCAAATCGGTTACTCTTAAGCCGGATTACGCGGATGCCTGTATCAACCTGTTCGACGCTGCATTGAAGATGAGAAAAGTAAATGAAATCATTCCATTTCTGGAAACCGCGATCGAAACCAATCCGCGTCTGGAAGAAATAAAGGTGATTGTCGAAAGCATTAAATCGCAGGGTGATGATATTTACATGTCGGAACGGGCGCTTTCTATCGGTGTGCACAACCCGCGCATCGATGAAGCAAATTTACTTGTGGAGAACGGTCAATTGAACCAGGCAATGCAATTGTATCTTCAGATAAATGACACCGAAGGCCCCAATGCGGATGCTTTCTGCGGT
>WJKA01000042.1 GCA_014729375.1 Chitinivibrionales bacterium | reverse complement strand
TATAAATACTGCTGCAATTTGAAGGATAGTTCAGGCTGGATTATGAAATCAGCGTTACACAGCAAAAAATACAATAAAAAGAATATCAGCGGCCTGTCGCTTATCGAAGTCATGATGGCTCTTGCAGTGATTGGGATCAGCGTGCTGGTACTAATGCTTGGTGAACGAAATAAATGGGCAACATTCAGCAGCGCAAGCAAAACCTCAAGAGCAGTCAATGTCATCGAAGATGAAATTGAGCTGGTGCGCATGAATATTGTGGAAGACCCCTCAACAAACTGGCCACCGTGTGCATCTCCCCCCTGCTGCTCCACATTCAGCAAATCAGGCATAAACTTTGAATTGTGTTTTGAAAACGCACTTAAAAAAGATGGAAGCGTAGCAGACAATCTCCTGAAACTCGAATTGCATGCCGACTGGAAAATTGCCGGCAAACCTGAGGATATGACTATCAGCACCTATATTGCCCGGGATTTTTAACCATGAAAACCTGCCCACAGTATCAAAAGGGAGTAACACTCCTCGGTCTCCTGCTTGCCGTGGTTCTCGGCGGGATTATACTCCTGGGGCTTATGCGGGTCTTTATGACCTCGGTGAAAAGCTACTCTGCCGAAGAAAAACTTATTGAGATGAAACGGTCGACCAACAGGACAATAAACAAAATCAAAGAGTTTTTTATGGAAGCCGGCGTTGATCTTCCAGAAGACGAAGATGTTATTACTTTTGACGGCGATTATGTAATAATAAAAGTCAACCGGACCGGCGCGTACCACTGTTTTGATGAAGACGTTGATTCGGACCAGATTCCTGTTGAGGATGCCCGGGGATTTATCGGCTATGAAAGTATCTGGCGGAAAACCCCCGGAGACGCAGCCGCACAGGTAACAATTGACATTTCAAAAAACACCTCGCCATTTGAAAAAGGTATTGACACAACCAACCATGTCCTCTACCTGACAACAACCGAGAGCTTTGTGCCCGATGATGAGCTGTATGCGTACAAAACATACAAATTCCGCCACGACCCCACAACAAACACCGTGTATGTAACTATTGACGGGTACGAGGACGTACTTGCGGAAAACATCGAAGAGTTTTTTGTGAAATTCTACGACACGCATCGCGATGCCAAAACAGAGCAGACCGACTGGGCGGATATGCGGGTGTGCAGCCTCTTTGTAAAAGGAATAACAGACTCCCGGGTAAGCGCAGGCACGGGCAGCGGGGAATTCAAGGAAATGTCGCTGAGCAAAATTTTTTATCTCAGAAATAAAATACCGATCGGTGGCTGATAATATGGCTTCCTGCATTCCATATCCGGAGGAGCTATGAAAAAAATGAAAAAATTCATCAAAAACCGTCAGGGCTATATTCTCATTGCATCGACAATTATTGTCGTGGCTTCCACGGCAATGGCGGTCTTCATGGTACGGACAGCAGGCAGGAATGCTGTTGACGCGCAGAATATGAAAAACAAGGCCAAGGCGTTCTATGCGTCCGACGGTATCATGACATTCCTTGTGCAGGAAATTACCAACGGCAATGCACAGGAATATCTCGGCAGTGATGATTCTATTATCATTGAAGCAGAACATTTTGCGAACAAGCAATCCGCCGGATCGCGGGACTGGATCGATGATTTTTCCGCCCAGCACTCGGGAAGCGGCGCAATGAAAGTCGAGCCCAATACTGGCGGCTTTTATGAATCAAACTATATCGGCAACAGCCCGCGGCTCGATTACAATGTCTGCTTTTCCGAAACCGGTACGCATTATGTCTGGATACGCGGCAAGGGGGCTACCGATGACGACCAGTCATGCCATATCGGCTTGAATTACGAAACTATAGCCACCGGTGAGCGGATTGAAAATTTCAGCCAGGAGTGGTCATGGGTAAATACAGACTACCAGAGCAACAGAATCCAGCTTGAAATCCCCTCCGCTGGGTCGCATGTTGTTAATATCTGGATGTGTGAAGACGGTTTTGTGATCGATAAAATTATCATTTCGAATAAATCAGACTATACGATTACAGGAATGGGGAATGAGGAAAATGTCTGTGAAGGCGCGGGGACCTGGGAAGTTGACAATTTTATGGTTGACGCAAAAGTTGAGCCGAAAGACCAGACCAATACGGTATTCGACCTTACCACGGACGCCTACCAGTATGATGCCGACGGTAATAAAATTTACTCCGCGCCCCTGGAACAGTTTTTCTCCATGCAGGGAAGCGGCGCATCCGATGTCGTTCATCTCGAAGCTATCTTTTACGATTATCATTGCGACGGCTCCAATCCGAATTTCCAGAACTGCGAATATACAAAAAGATTTTTAGATAACAGAGGAGTAAATTTTATCCAGAATACGCTGACCGCTGACCGTAAACCCCTGAGAACAGCGGCGGGTGATGTCATGTGCGCGGGATGGTGGCGCTATATGTGCCCGGATGCTGCAAATTGCGGAACTGTTTACAATCCGCAGTGCCACCAATGGGGATTTGATCCCAGTGATCTTAGTGATGCCTGCAGCGGCGCACAATTGCCCGGAACAGAAGGACAGGGCCCGCGCACCAGCGATATGTTCAACGACTGGTTCTGGCCGAGTGCAAATGCCGGTTTGGGAGGCAGAGATCCGGGCGTGGAGTTCAGAAAAGACGACCCCAATCCCGGTTGGCGCTGGTATATTGCCGGCACCAATGATGAGCTTGACTATTACGATCCTGCAGAGCCTGAACGCGGGCGGGTCGGTCCGAATTTTGATCCGGATTACATGATGGCCAATGTTGTGGTCTATGTCGACCTCGAATTCCATCGCGTGGAGGGAAATACACTGTGGGACGGCACCACGGTCCCGGATAACAGCTTTATCTGCAATCCTCCTCCGCCCGACCCTGATAATCCCGGCCAGTTTCTGCAACCCGACTATTACCCCATGGACCGCAAAGGTTTCGAGCCGCCCGATGCGGCACGGACAACGCCACTTGGTAATGAGTTATGCCTGAACAAACATGGATGCCCCCGGCGGGGAATGATAGAGCCGATTTATGGGTGCATGGATGCTTCCTACGCATACACCGAAACAGTCGACCATAACTACTCTTTTGCCATGGAACTCCATACGACATTCACGTATGCTTCAGGACAGATATTAAAATTCCACGGCGGTGATGACTATTTTGTCTTTATCAACGACCAGCTTGCTCTTGACATGGCAGGTATCGACATGGATAGAGGCGCCACTATCGACCTGGATGCCGAAGCCGGTTCGCTGGGAATCTCCACAGGCAATGAATATAATCTCGATATTTTCTGGTGCGAGCGACAAACAGCTCGAGGTACGCTTACCATAACGACAAACATCGATGTTTTCGAGGTTACTGGATCAAACAGGCGGCGGTGGAAACGGGATTACGGCATGCTTGATTAACGAGCTTACGAGGTCACGAGCGCACGATGTTACGAGCACACGAGCACACGAGCACACGAGCGTACGAGGGAAGAGGCAAGAGCGAGCGCACGATTTGGAAACCCATCACTCCATCGCTCCCCTACTCCACCACTCCGGGTCTTCCTCACATCCCCCGGTATCGTAACCCATATTTCCGGTACAGGGAATCACCGAGCTGCCTGAGCATGAGGGTAGAATCATTTTCTTTTGCAAAAAGCGCGGTACCATAGCCGTAGCGTTCCACTGTATCGCACAGCATAATGGTGTCATCGACAATAGCCCACGCGGCGCTTTTGCTTTCGGGCATTTTGCCGGGCCCCTGCGGCTCGATATAGGTCACTTTTTTACTGGTAAAGGAGTACTGCTTCCGGTACAGCTCTCTGGGGGTCTGGTCGATAAATGCGGTGTCAAGCACCCATCCGCCGGTAAAGAAGTCGCGGTCTAATGATGAATCGAGAAGGGTATAGGTTTCAAAAGCGCTTTCTCCGAGAAGTTTCAACTGCAGGGTCTGTGCATTGACCAGGTTGTAGTTGAGACTCCGGAAATAATAAATCTTGACCGTATCCCACACGACAATCGAATCTTTGCGGATTTCCCAGGAACAGGCATATCGTTTTGTGTCGGGACAGTCGACAGTATCTGATTCCGGAACAAACATTTTAAGCGAATCATCGGTAAAAATATATTCTTTACGGTGGAATATTTCAGCCGTTTGCTGGCCCCACCTGCCGGTCAGTTCGTTGCGAGAGGCGCTGTTCAGCAAAGGCGCGGACCCCGTGTCATGTTCACAACCACTACACAAAAGCAGTGCACACAAACAAACAGGTATTGATTTTCTCAAGCTGAAATGGACCATCCGGATATCACCGATAGTATGGAATTGTCGTCAGGGCGTATCCTGCCGGAATTTTCTAAAATGCGACGGCGGCGTACCTTTGTATTTTTTAAAAATCCTCGAAAACTCTTTCTGGTCGGTAAATCCGGATTCAAAAGCGGCTTCTTTAACCGGCACCCCGCGGACCAGCAGATCGGTTGCACGATTCATTTTCGAATCCAGAATATACCGCTGCGGCGAACAACCAATCACCCTCTTGAACAACCGCGAAAAATACGATGCATCGAGATTGCGCTGCTGTGCCAGATCGTGCACAGAAATATCTTTATTGAGATTCCGGTGAATAAACGTAAGCGTCCCCATTATTCTGGAATCAAAAACAAAGGTAAATTCTATCGATTCAGCAAGGATTATAAGTAATTGACGCAACTGAACGGAAAGAAAACGGACAGCGGACCGCTGCTCCCGGACAAACTCTTGTAGTGTGCAGATAAGATAATATTCAAGTGTTTTTTTTTCAACCGGATGCGCTACGGTGCTGTTTAAAAAATCAGGCCGGCAATCAAAGACAATCCACATGCACCGAAGCGGATTCCGTGGATCATGCGTTATCGTATACGGCACGTTTGTCGGGAAAATATACAGGCTGTTTTGTTGAAGTCTGATTCGTTCTCTGCTGTCGGAATACATAACGTCCCCGCCGTGAACAAAATACAGACGGTGTGTGGCCCTCCCCTGCCTTTCGGTCACGTTCCACTCAGGCGCGCAGGTGG
>WJKA01000491.1 GCA_014729375.1 Chitinivibrionales bacterium | reverse complement strand
GTACAATCGGGCTTTCCGTTTAAATAGCAGTATAAGAAAAAACGGTCCGCCAAACAATGCAGTAAAAATACCCACGGGTATTTCCGCCGGCGGCGCCAGGGTGCGCGCAAGCGTATCGCTGATTGTCAGAAGAATGCCCCCGGCCAGGAACGAGCACCCTGCCAGCAAACGATGCCTGGAACCGGGAAACATCATCCGGCAGGCATGCGGGGCCATTATCCCGACAAATCCGACAGGTCCGCACACGGCAACAATAGCGCCAACCGCCATTGCTGTAGCAACAATAAACGTATTCCGGCTTCTTTTTACATTTATTCCGCGGGAATGGGCCAGGGAATCACCGGTCAGAAACTGATCAAGCTGCGGCATAACAACCGCCGTATAGCAGATGTAAATTAACACCGGTACAGCCATCACCAGTAAAAACGAATACGTTGTACCGTCAATCCCCCCCATAATCCATCGCATTATCTGATATGAATGCTGTAACGGGCTTATATAATACACAAACATGATACAGCCCGAACACACGGTAGCGACAACTACTCCGGCCAGAAGCAATGTAGCAGAATTTATTCTCGGCGACCACGCAAAGGAGTACACGACAAACACCGCCAGTATCGCGCCTGCAAAAGCGCCGAGCATGACCGCGGACAAGCCTGCAATTGTCGTACTGATTCCCAGCGCAATGCACAGAGCGGCACCGAGCGAGGCCCCGCCTGATACGCCAAGCGTATACGGGCTGGCAAGCGGATTACGAAACAGGGCCTGATACACCATCCCACCCACCGCCAGACCACCGCCTGCAATGAACGCAGCCAGGGTTCGCGGAATTCGAATCATCATAAATACGTGATACAGCTTCTCATTTGATACAAGGTCTGACAATGAAATGGTGAAAATGCCCAAAAAAGGACAGATTAGTATCGTAGCGAGTGCGACCGTTATCAGCACTAGTATCCGTACAATACATGTTCTCGAATTCATTTTTTCATTTCCCATGTACCGAACACATTTCCCGTTCCATTTTCCATTGTATAGCTGTCAAATTTTACGCCGTACAGCCTGTTGAGCTCTTCCGGGCACCCTTTCCTGAACTCGGTTGCCGTTCCCGCAAAATGAACGCAGCCGTCAAGCAGCGCCAGAACATGCGTACACGATGACAATGCGGTATTGATATCATGCGTAACCATCACAATGGTAAGCTCTTTTGTGTCCTGTGCGCTTCTGAGTGCGCTGAAAAAAAAACGTTCATGCGCCGGATCGAGATGCGTCGTGGGTTCGTCAAGCAGCAACACGGGCGCTTCCTGTGCCAGTGCTCCGGCGAGCATTACCCGCTGCATCTCGCCTCCGCTCAGAGATGTCATGGTTCTCTCACAAAAGGAGCCGATATCACACAACTCCATGGCCTGTGCAACTGCCTGGCGGTCGCGGGAGCCGGGAATTCTGAAAAAACCGGTATTGGCATAACGCCCAAGCAGGACAAAATCATACACCGTATACGGAATATGCACTTCCGGTTTTTGCGGTACATACGCCATCTCGCGCGCTCGCTGCTGCGCAGTATATTCCCGCAATGCTTTATCATGGAGCAGTACCGAGCCCGATATAGGCGAAAGTAAGGCCGCCAGCGACTTAATAAGCGTGGATTTTCCAGCGCCGTTCCGTCCGATTACGGCCCACCGCTCCTGCGCACCGACCATCAGTTCCACAGTGTGCAGCACAGGACAATCATCATAGCCTGCCGTTAAATTTTCTGTTGCGAGAATTGCTCTGTTCAATGCTTCTCGCTCCTGAAAAATTGTGCGAAATCATCGAGCAAAAGCGGGACCCGCGGACCGGGAATTGATGCATACTCGCGGGACAGGCAATAGACCCGGTTGTCCTCAACGGCCGGTATCCATCGAACCGAACGCCAGTCTTTTACCAGTAAAGAACATTCGTGCATTTCCATTGCATGCGCAATATCGATTATTACTTCCGGAGCACAGGCGATAATGCCTTCCCTGGAAAGACGGGGATATTGCGGAAGTGAATCCCGTATTACATTTATCCCGCCTGCAGCCCTGATTATATCATTGTAAAATGTTCCCGCGCCTGCTGCAAATATACTTCCCACCGAACCGCTTCCGGGAGTCTCCCGCCCCACGCACAACAGTGTTCGCGGCCTTCGCGTAAGTGCGGTGTCAATCTGCAATGACGAATCAAACAGCGCGATCAGGCTGTCTGCACGTTTTTCCGCTCCGCAATTCCTTCCGATTAATGCAAATGAACTGCAAACAGCGGCAATCGTGCGGTAATTAACAGCCAGTACCCGGATGCCGCTGCGTTTCAGAAATGTCCGCTGTTTCTCATGATCGTGCTGAAGAATCACAATATCCGGATTTAACGAAACGATCTTTTCAAGATTGGCATCACTGTATCCCCCGATCTTTTCAATCGAATCCACAGACGGAGGATAATGACAATAGCTCGTGACCCCGACAACTCTCTTTCCAAGCCCGAGCGCAAAAAGCGTTTCGGTGATACTCGGCGCCAGGGAAATTATCCGATCAGGGCCGGGATCACCCCCGGGGATAGTATCCTTTGACGTACACATTCCGTTCCAGAGAATACATGCTGCAATCGCGAGGATTGCAGCATGATAAATTTTAAATCGACAAAATAGCAGCATATATTTGTTCTACTCCACGAATGCGATAGCGTTGGGCGGTATACCGGTGCTGTGCGGCCCGGAAACCAGCGAATTATCTGCAGGATCGATAACAAGTATCCCCGACGCGGCCATGTCCCTGTCGGCAACATATAAATAGGTGCCGTCATGCGCCAGACCGAATATTGCCGCATTGCCCACCGATGCGACTTTTGTATCGACCTGACCGGTACCGGGATCAAACGGCACCACCGAATTCTTATAGTCGCTTCCGCCGACAACGGCATATGCCCGAGACGAAGAAATGACTATCACATTGGATACATCACCGCCCAGGGCTGTTTCATCAACAAGAATTCCCCGGGTCGAATCCGCTGTTAAATCAATCACCTCAACGCCGCCGTCCTGCACACCAAATACTCCGGTACATGCCACAAAAAGCCTCTCTTCCGACACGTGCATACCCTGCGGATTTTTCGCATCAAGGATAATCTCACCACCGACCGAATCGGCAGCAGCATCGATATAAACCACACTGCTGTTCTCGGTAAGACCAAAGCTGTCGTCATATTTCTGAAGACCGATATATACTTTACTATTATATACCACGGCAGCATCCATTTTCGGCGTGGCAATACCGGTCGCCGAATAACTTCCAAGGTCAATTGTCTGCGCATATTTCTCGCCGGTTGACGGATTATATATAACGACATCGCTTGCGCCGTACTGAGTAATATATGCTTTGGTTGAGCTTACAAAGGCTATATCATGAATATTGGTTGCGGTTCCGATATTATCCTGGCGGACCAGGTAGTCCTTGTTCATCTCGGTAACTGTGCCTGTCTCAATGCTGTACACAGCAGCATTTGCTTCAGAATAATCCACCGATATATTGGCTGAAACAATTGAATGCGCGGTCCCTTTCAGTTTAATAATATTGCTGAAATCGCCCCGCTCGACAATATAGACATCGCCGCCGTATGCACGGATGCTGTTGTCTGTATGGATTGCAAGCGTTTTATCCTCAGACACCGGATTATCACAACCGAAGAACAATGCAATTGACATGAAAGACAAATACGATGCGCCCAGTTTCTTTGGTACCATACTGCTTCTCCTTTGAAAATTGTGTTTCATTAGACTGTTATCTGCAAGACAAGGTAATGCATTCTTCCCGGTTTTGGTAACCGTTCGAATGGTTCATATCCCTCTGCAGTGAAATCGATAGTGTTCAGGTAATTGTCAAGGCGGTAGGTGATCCATATTTTTTTTGCAATGCTGAGTTGTGCATATATGCCGCATTCAAATCCGGGATCGATATATTGCCGGTTATGGGGCCCCCGGTAGTATCGTGATGAATACAACAGCGTATGCCCGATGGTAATCCGGGAAAACGTCAGGCGGATTTCATTACGTTCCTTGAATTGAGGCAACAAGGGTTCATAATTGCCGTCCCAGTCGCTGTTTTTTTCAGACCCGATGATATTGTGCATGTACGTCAGTGAATTGGATACCAGCAGCCATGGGGCCGGTCCCAGCCTGAGGTCCCATTCCAGCCCTTTTCCATGAACGGTTTCTATGTTCTGGGGCACGAACATATTCTGGGAAACGCTGATCCATTTGATTTTATCGCCGGTTTGGTTGACATATCCGGTAATGAGGGATGACAATGCACCGATACTGAATTCGACTCCCAGTTCAACCTCGGACCTGCTTTCCGGCAATAGATTTTCGTTTCCGAAGCTTTTATCGCTCCGGGCGAATTTTTCATGCAATGAAGGGCTCCGGTTGCCGTATGTTCCTGCCAGCGACATTGCCAGTTTCGGAAGCGCCTGCACCCGGATTTCGCCTTGACCTGACGGGTATGTTGCGCGATCGCTTTGCGCCGGCCGGCTACCCATACCGTCGTGAAAAGAGTCTCCGTTGGTGGAATCGATTTCATACACGCCGCCGGCCCGCACGCGGGCCCGAACAATATCCCGCACCGTAAATTCCCCCTCAATACCCCCGCGCACGGTGAAACGGTGTGCATACGGCTCTTCTCCTCCGGGGGCCGCCCATAAATCCTTCTCAAAATAGCCGTCATACGACCCCCCGGCCACCCCCCGGACCAGGAAACACTCACAAAAAATCCTTTTACCAACAAGCATTCCTTCCATAAAAGGGTATATCGTACGGCGTTTCCGTGCGTTGCCGATATAATAAGGCATTTTCCGCTGAAACAGGTTTTCCTTGACCCGCGCTGAAATTGCGACGTCTACTCCATACCGCGGACTCACCATTCCGGAATATTTCCCTTGTAACGCGGTTGTCCTGTCGCGGCTGTATCCATCATTGGAATCAGGGACCGCATAGTTAAACAAGCCCTGGCGAGAATTGTGCAGCGACATCTGGCCGCTGAGACGATGGCGCCCTGCCGAATCCAGCCCCAGACACGCCGAGTATACGGCATCCAATGAAGTAAATGCGTGGTTGTCAACCAGCTTCTCCTCCTCATCGCCTGCCTCGCTGGGCGTTGGATCATATATGTATGGATAGTCGTTATCGGAATGCGCATAATCAACCGAAAGACGGTGCAAGACCCGTGGTGATGGATTATGCACAAGCGCCCCGCCTTTCAGGTACCCATACGAACCGGCCTCGGCAATCGCGCTTACTGTTTTCCTGCCATACCCCGGCCCGGAAACTAGCTCGACAACTCCTCCTGCATTCCTGCCCGAGAGTTCCAGCGGCGATGTGGATTTATATACCGTAATTTTGCTGAGCATGTTCAGCGGGATTTTCGACAAATCAACGGCGCCTCCTGCAGCGGTATTCAAAGGCATGCCGTCAAGATACACCTGTACCTGGTTCGACCCGCTGCCGCGTATTGACATGTCAGAGTATGCTCCCAGCCCGCCTGTTTTATATATTGTCACTCCGGAAACGGTCTGCAGAAGCGATGCTGCATCTGGATAACGCCCCGAAAATTCTCCGGACACAATTGATTTTGTCGAAAGGGAATATGACTTTCCGCGTAAAGCAACAACATGCACGGTGTCCAACTGCGCGATTTCCTGCTCACCCTGCGCATTCGTATCATTCATCCCTGAAGAACCATCTGCCTGCAATTGCAGTCCGGATTCATCCGCCGACGCACAGACAAATGCGCATAGTGCACCCGTCAGAAAAACTGTTTGCCGAATAAACACAGGAAAAACCTTTCCAAGCCCTGCCCCGTGAAGGCTCAAAAAACAGAAGCATTTTCAGGCAGGTCTCCTGGCTTTCCCGAAACTGTCGGCCTTCCCATACCGCAGTGCGGCACAGTGACCTGGAATGACAGTCCCCGTTCTTCTGCTAGCTGAACAGATTCAAACTTTGCAGAAGAACAGCAATGGGATCACAGTGGCAGGTCCGCTCCGGATTTTCACCGGTATTCCCTGGCACCTGATATGCTGTAAATTGATGTGAAAATATAGCTTGCTGATATGCAGCGATGCAAGTTGTTCAAAGATCGAATCCGGAAACAGACAGTCGGGATGCATTTAATGGTACGTGATTTTAATCCGGGATTTTGGTGCCGGAAATCGGCTTCTAAGCGCTTAAAATTGACAGATGGATAGCTGCAACTTTTTTGTATTTAACTAATTAGCCGTGGTCCGACCCCGATATAACGACCCCGATATCCGCATCCACGGAAAAATACAAATACTTCCAGCAGATTTAACGCATACCAAGCATAACCCTGAATTGACAGGCATCAGCGTGCTGCAATCCAAACGACAGGTATGTTCGGGAAAACAAGTGCACGCCAGCCTGCCGTCAGGACTGAAAATCGATACGCTTTCAATGTATCCCTCTGAGCGAATGAAACCACCTGAAAAAGATATTGACCGGCGGGTGTGGCCTGTTTGCCTTTGTGCTGTAAATATCGGCTTTTCACCGTACGAATATTTCAGCCAGGCGGAATCTTCCTTGAAACCCGACTGGACCTGGACCCAGAGTGAAGGATACTCCAGACTCGTTTCTGCAGAATATGATGTATCTGTAACTTCAAGAACTTTCAAATATGCAGAATCCCTCATGTTAATAAGATACAACTCCTCACTGCGGGTTCTATT